>JAUVPB010000199.1 GCA_030598925.1 Actinomycetes bacterium | reverse complement strand
CGTGCGTACGTGATCGGCTCACCGTGGCCGGGCAGGAGCTCTTCGAGGTCGAGCTTCGCCGTTTCCTCCATCGAGCTGAGGTAGCGAATCAGCGCCGGCCGTCGGTGGCGTGGGTCGGCCTCCTGGTCGAGCGGGCGATGAAGTACCGGGTTTGACGAGATGTGTGCGAGCAGATGGTCGCCGACGAACGCCGACCAGCCTCGGGTATCGATGAAGATCGTGTCCGTCGGACTGTGGCCCGGGCGCAGCGCCACAGTCAGGCTCCGGTCCCCCGCCTCGATCACGTCGCCCTCGCGCAGCGCGTGGTCGGCCGCCACGGACGTCGCATAACGTCGGTAGGTGCGCGAGCGCTCCTGGAGGTCCAGTGAGGTCTCGCTCTCGACACCGTGCAGGTCCATGATCGCGGCGGCGTAAGCGTCTTCCGCCTCCATCGAAGCGTCGTAGTCTGCAACGAAGTCAGCGAGCAGCTCATGCGCGGCGACGGTTGCGCCGCTCTGCTCTCTCAGGGTGCCCGCGAGGCCGACGTGGTCGTAGTGCTGGTGCGTCAGGATCAGGAGCTCGAGATCCTCGATGCGGTGACCTCGTTCGCCGAGTGCGGCTTTTAGCGCGTCGTACGACGCGGGGTCGTTCGGCCCCGTGTCGATCAGTGTGAGCGGGCTGCCCTCGAGGAGGTAGCAGTTGACGGGGCCGATTCGAAACGGGGTCGGGATCGTGAGCTTCGAGACGCTGTCAAGCACGGCGCCACTTTACTGATGAGGGAGGCCGAGCCAGACGTCCGTTCGGCCTGTTTCATCGCTGATCTGTGCGATGCCGCCGTGAGCTCTGGCGATGACGTCGACGATTGCGAGCCCGAGCCCCGCTCCACCTTCGGTTCGCGCGTCGCCGGCCTGGCTAAAGCGCTCGAAGGCGATGGCGATGAATCTCTCGGGGAAACCGTGGCCTTCGTCCGACACGTGGAGCTCGATCTGTCCACCGCTGACACGGGCGGCGAGCGTGATCGTGCCGGCGCCGTGTCGCAGTGCGTTGTCGATCAGATTCCCGAGTGCCTGCTCGAGTCGGAGTTCGTCGCCGACGATCGCGATATCGCGCGTCCCGTCGACTGCGATGAGGCGACCGTGGGCACGTGCGCGCCCTCCGAATCGCTGCGCCACTCGCTTCAGGAGCGCCTGGCTCGAGAGTGACGTCTCGCGTAGCACCAGGGCTCCGTCG
The DNA here is from genome assembly GCA_030598925.1 of Actinomycetes bacterium. GTDB lineage: Bacteria > Actinomycetota > Thermoleophilia > Gaiellales > Gaiellaceae > JAUVPB01. Next base: position 4,045 of record JAUVPB010000199.1, on the reverse strand, counting down.
TCTGCCCTCGCAAGCAGCAGCAGGTCCTCTGCGAGCTGCGCCAGTCTGTCGGTCTCGTCGGCTGCGGAGCGGATGGCTGCCTCGAGGTCCTCGCGTGTTCTGGCTGAGCGCTGCGCGAGCTCGAGCTCGGTCTTCAACAGAGCGAGCGGGGTACGGAGCTCGTGACTCGCGTCGGCGACGAAACGGCGCTCGCGCTTGATCGCCGACTCGAGTCGCGCGAGCATGTCGTTCAAGGTCTCGCCAAGCAAGGCGACCTCATCTCGAGGGCCCGTAACGGGGAGCCGTTGGCCCGGTTCCTCAGCCGAGATCGTCGCGGCGCGTCGCCGCATGGCGTCGACCGGGCGCAGAGCGGCCACCGCAAGCGTGTATCCGAGAACAGAGCTGAGGAGCAAGGCGATCGGCCCGATGATGAGCAGCTGAGTCAGCAGGCTGCTCAACGCCTCGTTGCGCTCGTCGAGTGACGTGCCGACGACGACGACGACCAACTGGCCCGTGCCTTGCTGCGCGGGCGTGGCGAGCAGGCGCATCCGATCATCGCTCAGTTCGAGCAAGGGATCGCTGTCGATCAACACCTCCCCGCGCATCGCCACTTCGATCTGTTCTCTGGTCAGAGCCGGGGTGTTCTCGAGCCCGCGCGTTGTGTCGGCGATGTTCCCGCTTCCGTCCAGCAGTTGGGTAAAGCTCTCATCTCCAGCGCGCACACCCGCGGGAGCGCTGTCGAGGCGCCCTGTTCCGTCGCTCACAAGCGCGGAGATGTCGGAGGCACGGGATCGAAGACCGTCGTTGATCGCCTCGTCGAGGCCCGACTCGAGCCTCAGGTAGAGGAACGCGCCGACGGCGGCGAGCACGATCGTCATCGCGCACGCGAACACGAGCGTGAGGCGGAGACGGATCGAGAGTCGCATCACGAGTCGCCGCCGGAGCGGCACAGACGGTAGCCGGCTCCACGCACGGTCTCGAGCGAGCTCGTTGAGAACGGGCGGTCGATCTTCTCGCGCAGATAGCGAACGTAGACGTCGATGATGTTGGAGCGGTTCTCGTAGTCGTAGTCCCACGCGTGCTCGAGGAGGTCGAATCTCGAGAGCACCTGGCCTGGGCGGCGCATGAACGCTTCAAGCAGCGCGAACTCCTTGGTTGACAGCTCGATCTCGACATCTCCTCGCCACACGCGCCGTCCTGATGGGTCGAGCCGTAGCTCGCCGACTTCAAGCACTGGCGGAGCCTCGATCGGCCCGCGGCGATGCAGCGCGCGTACCCGTGCGAGCAACTCCGCGAACGAGAACGGCTTGGTGAGGTAGCCGTCGGCGCCGGTGTCGAGGCCTGCACTCGGTCCTCGACCGCGTCGCGAGCCGTCAGCATGAGTACCGGTGACCAGACGCCGTCCTTGCGTAGGCGAGCACACACTTGGAAGCCGTCCAGGCCCGGCAGCATTACGTCGAGAATGATCACGTCGTAGGCGGTCGCGCCGGCGCGCCAGATCGCGTCCTCGCCGTTCGACACCACGTCGGCCGCGTACCCCTCCTCGACGAGACCGCGTCGCAGCAGGCGGGCCATCTTCGCTTCGTCTTCGACGATGAGCGCCCGCATGGTCACATGATGACGACTCCAGATGAGAACTACATGAGAACCGGAGCTTGCCGGTCTTCGTTGCGCCGTTTAGCTGCGCGGGTTCGGCAGAGGCGTCAGCGTGCGCTCGATTTGCTCGCGTCGATCCTCGAACGAAGGGGGCAGCGTCAGTCGCCCCCCCAACGAGTCGAGAGGCTCATCCGCAGTAAGGCCGGGCCCTTTCGTGGCGAGCTCGAAGAGGATCCCGCTCGGCTCGCGGACGTACAGCGACCTGAACCAGAACCGGTCGATGACGGGCGATGGGTCAGCGTCTGACGCCGCCACACGGACGTACCAGGCGTCCTGCTCCTCAACCTCGGTCGAGAAGGCAACGTGATGGACGGTGCCCGCTCCCGGTCGGCCCGCTGCGGCCGGCGGCGGATCGTAGGCGTAGAACGCGCTGCGTGAGGGGCCCTTGACCTGCCAGGAATCCTCCTCGCTGCCGGGCTCGAACCCAAGTGTCTCCGACAGGAAGGTCGTGCTGACGTCGGGGTCCGCTGCAAAAGCGCGTACGCCAGCGAAGCCTTGCAGGGCGACCCGCGCCGGAATCTCGGGATGCTGCGCGACGAGCGGTGCATCTCGTGTGTCTGCTGGCGCCACTTCGTGCTGAAGCCCGTCTGGGTCGGTGAAACGTAGCCGCTCGTCAGAGAGTGATCTCGCGACGCCTTCGGCCTTGAGGCGAGTGACCCAGAAGTCGACGGCTTCCCCTGAGCCCACGCGCCACACGATCGTGTGGGCCATGCCGGCGCCAGCGCGTCCGGCCTTCGCGCCCGGCCACTCGAAGAAGGTGATGTCCGCACCTGGGCTCCCATGCTCGTCCGCGTAGAAGAGGTGGTAGATGCTCGGGTCGTCCTGGTTCACCGTCTTCTTCACGAGTCTTAGACCGAGAACCCTCGTGTAGAAGTCGAGGTTCCGGCGGGCATCGCCGGTAGTGCACGTGATGTGGTGAATGCCGTCTAGCTGCATGGAGCGGTCGCCGTTCGTGGTGAGGGCAACGTGCGCGCGGGGAGCGTCCATTCCGCGCCCGCGTGTGCTGCTCGCCCGCTCTAGCCGGTGCTGATGAGCGGGAGTCGCGAGCGGTTTGACACCTGGTCGACGAGCTCGTCGACCAGCCCATCGAGTTCGCGTTGGAAGAACCATTCTTGCTCGCCGAACGCCGGCCGCAGCTGGTCGTACCACGCCACGTCAGGGCTGTACTCGGCGAAGAAGAGCCGGTTGCTCCAATCCGGGTTCCGGCCCTGGAGCAGGCGGAGAGCGAACACCGTTTCGCCCTTGATCTCGGTGATGTCCTCGACCATAACCTTGCCGGGCGTAGCCGACATCACCGGTCCGCGGAGGGTGCGACCAAGTCCGGAGGCCCCGCGCCAGCACTCGTTGTAGATCTCGAGTGCTCGCTCGAGCGGAATCTCGAAGTACCGTTTCGCTCCCGTATCCCGTTCGACGAACATGTAATACGGCACGATCCCGAGCTTGATCTGGTGTCGGATCATGTCGGCCCAGGCTTCGCTTGAATCGTTCACGTGCTGTACCACCGGCGATTGCGATCGGATGACCGCGCCGGTTTCACGAATTCGGCGAACCGCGAGCTCGGAGGCGTCGGTCGAGAGCTCGTTCGGGTGCGTGTAGTGGGCCATTATGGCCAGGTGACGTCCCGCGCCGACGACCTCTTCGAATAGTCGCAGCAGATCATCTGCATCGCGGTCATGAGTGAAACGGTAGGGCCAGTAGGCCGGTGCTTTCGTGCCGATTCGGATCGTGACGCGCTCGAACTCGGGGTCGAGGAGCGGCTCGATGTAACGGCGCACAACGTTGGTGCGCATGACCATCGGGTCGCCGCCTGTGAAGATCACGTCCGTGACCTCTGGGTGCGCGCGCAGGTACGAGGTGAGGTTGTCAGCCTCCCGCGTGGCGAACTTCAGGTCGTCTAGCTGGACGAACTGTGGCCACCGGAAGCAGTACGTGCAGTACGCATGGCAGGTCTGCCCCTGGGAGGCGAAGAACAGCACGGTCCCGTCGTACTTGTGCTGCATTCCCGCGAGGGGTGCGCCGTCCAGGCTCGGCACGTTGAGTTGGACCTGCCCGCTCGGGTGCGGGTTCAGCTCGAGCTGAACCTCTCTGGCCTTCGCCTGGATCTCGTCGTCGCCGGCCCCCTTTCGAACGAGGGCGGCAATCGTGTCGAAGTCGCGCGGATCTAGCATGTCGCGTTGGGGGAACGTGAGCTGGAAAAGAGGGTCGTTCGGGACGTTCGACCAGTCGATGAGCTGCTCACAGACGTAGTTGTTGGTTCGGAACGGCAGCACGCGAGCGACCACATCGATGGTGAAACGCTCCTCGTCACTCAGGCTGTCGAAGCCAGGAATATCCCCGGCTGTCTGGCGCTGAAATGGCTTGAAGGTCGGTGTGGGCATCGTGGCTGTGGTCATACACGCTCCTCTGCCGG
>JAUVPB010000023.1 GCA_030598925.1 Actinomycetes bacterium | reverse complement strand
CGTCCGGGTCCGATTCATCGAGCCAGGCCGGCCGGAGAACGTCGTCAGCGAATGCGTAGAGGCCACGATTGTCGAGGTCGCCGGCGCGGATTCGAGCGTTGTCGAAGAGGTACTGGCGCGCGTCGTCTTTGCTCCAGCCTGCCCGGGCGATCACGTTCGCATGCTCGGGCGACATGACGAGCCACAGCTCGCCGCGGAAGAACGCGTTGTACGTGCCCGGGATCGCGGCACACTCGGCCACCGTGCGCAGGATGTGCTCGGGCTCAGCAATCCCCATCTCGGCGACGCAGAGCGGCGCGTCGGCCGCATACAGGCTGACCGTCGATTCCTCCAGCGCGTAGCCCCGATCGACGTGGAGTTCCGGCCACGGCGAGAGCTCAGTGTTCTCCGTGTAGCAATAGCTGTACTTGCCGGGATGCCCGATCGTTGCTGGATCAAGGCCGCCGGGATGGGCCCCGCCGATGTTCTGGAAACAGAGCGCGAGCGCGCGGCCGAGCGTCGCGTTCGCACGGTTGCCCTGGCCAAGCGCGTTGACGCCACCGTTCATGCCCAGCTGCCGGGCTCGCGGTCCGGAGACGAGCAGCAGGGGGCACATGGAGTGCACCGTGGTGAGGATGTCGTAGAGGTGGAAGCTGTCGTCTGCTGCGGCGGCCACGGCTGTAGCGACCACTGGGAAGTGCTCCGGTAGGCAGCCTGCCATCACGGCGTTCGCGGCGATACGTTCCAGGGTCGCCTCGCCGCCCGCAGGTGGCAAGTCGCACACCACCGTGTCCGGCTTCGCGTTGTTCGACTCGAGCATCGTCGACACGAGCGCCGGGGTTGGAGGCACGACGGGAAGCCCGTCGGTCCAGCCGCGCGCATAGCAGGTCTCGATGTCCGTGGAGGTCGTCGCCATACAGCTCCGATCCTAGTCTGGCTCGCTGTGGGATACGTTGAGCTGCATGCCGACCTCGCCTCGTCGCAGCCGTTGGACGTTTCCGCCGGTTGAGGCGGCGAGCGCAGAGGGCTTGATCGGCGTCGGCGCCGATCTCGAGCCCGAGACCGTGCTCGACGCGTACGCGCGTGGCATCTTTCCGATGCCGATACCGGAGGAGGGGCTGCTCGGCTGGTGGTCGCCCGACCCGCGCTGCGTGTTGCCGCTCGAGCGGTTCAGACGCTCGCGATCGTTGAGACGCTCGGCACGCGATGTGTCGACGTCGATCAACCAAGCCTTCGAAGAGGTCGTCGCCGGCTGCGCCGACCCTGCTCGCCCGCATGGATGGATCACAGCGGAGATGGTTGGCGCGTACACGCAGCTCCACGTGCGAGGGGCGGCACACAGCATCGAGGTGTGGGACGCTCAGGGCGTTCTCGTCGGGGGGTTATACGGCGTGGCGCTGGGCGGACTCTTCGCGGCGGAGTCAAAGTTCCACCGTGTCACAGACGCGTCCAAGGTTGCGTTGGCCCGCCTCGTGGACGAACTCGAGAGCGCCGAAGGCGCGTCGCCCACGCGATTCGTGCTCGACCTCCAGTGGTGTACGCCGCACCTTGCCTCACTCGGCGCGGTCGAGATCAGCCGCCCCGACTACCTGCGCCGGCTCGCCGACGCGCTCACGCGCCCGGCTCCGGCGGCCTTCTCCAGCTAGCCCGCTCCCGGCAACTCTTTCGGCCCCATCGCCAGGGCGCTAGGGTCCGGCGCCGTGGGCGTTCGAGATAGAGGGACGTAGCGTGGCTCGGTTCGACACCGTTGTGCTCGGCGGCGATGTGGTCGTGCCGGGGCTCGCGCCGGCTCGCGCCTTCGGCTGCTGGCCACGCAAGGGAGCGATCGCGATCGGCGCCGATGCCGACCTCGCGCTGATCGACCTCGAGAAGACGCAGACCGTCAGCCCGGACGTGCTGCACCCCGCCCATGAACACACACCCTTTGCCGGCGTCGAGCTGAAGGGATGGCCCGTTCGTACGATGGCGCGCGGCCAGACAGCGTTCCTCGATGGCGAGATCGTGGCTAAACCAACTGGTCAGTTTCTCGCCCGACCACTCACCGCCTAGGCGCGACCACCTCGATCGGAGTCCACGATGTCTCGCATCCGTCGCCACTACGTCACCGCCAAGGGCGAGCGCCAGGTTCACTACCGGCGCGCCGGTAGCGGGCCGGCGTTCGTGCTGTTGCACGAGTCACCGCTCTCGTCACAGTCGCTCGAGCGACTCATCGAGGCGCTCTCGAGCCGCTTCACGGTCATCGCTCTCGATACGCCCGGCTACGGCAACTCCGACGAGCTCGTCGGCTTCGAGCAACCCGAGATCGTCGACTTCGCTCGCGCTGCGGGTGACACGCTAGATGCGCTCGACGTGAAGAGCTGCGCCGTGTACGGCGCGCACACCGGTGCCGCGATCGCGCTGGAACTCGCCGTTGCGCGGCCCGATCTCGTGACGGCGACCGTGCTCGATGGCCTGCCCGTGTTCACGCCCGAGGAACGCGACTCGCTCGAACTGAACTACCTGCCGAAGTTCGAAGCGCTCGAGGACGGGAGCCACCTCGTGAGTCTCTGGGCTCGCTATCGCGACCAGCACGTCTTCTATCCGTGGCATGACCGGCGCACCGAGGTGCGCATGGACAATCCGATGCCGAGTGCGCGTCATCTGCACGACGGCGTGATGGATCTGCTCCGTGCGGGAGACGGCTACCGCGTCGCGTACGCGGCAGCGTTCCGGCACGAGCCACCGCAGGCGCTTGCCGACCTGACCGTCCCCACGGCTCTTGTCGCTCGAGGAGATGATCTGCTCGCGCCTCACCTCGAGCGGCTCCCTCCCCTCAGTCCGCATCTGCAGACGCAGCTCCTGCCTCGCGACAAGGACGAGTGGGCCCAATGGATCGGCGACTTCGCGGCGACGCACGCGGGTGCGGCACACCGTGCGGCAGCGCCCGGCTGGGAGCCGCTGGCGGGCCGGCTCAGCTCGACGTACGCCGAGACGACAGCGGGCCAGATCCACGTGCGCGGCACCCCAGACGGAGATGGTCGCCCGCTGATCTTGTTCCACGCGTCGCCCACGTCGGCCCGAACGCTGCAGAGCCTGACGCGGAGGCTTGGGGAGTCGCGGCCTGTGATCGCGTTCGACACGCTCGGCAACGGCGAGTCCGACAAGCCGCCTGGATACGGAAGACCGACCTCCTGGGATCCGCGTGGCCCGCGCCAGCCGCACGACTACGTGGCGCCCGAGGCGCCATGGGATCACCCCGAAATCGGCGACTATGCCGGCGTCATCGTCGAGGCACTCGACGCGCTGGGACTGGGTGAGGTCGATCTCTACGGGTCGCACACGGGTGGCCTGATCGGGATCGAGGTCGCGATCGCCCTCGGTCCCGACCGCGCTCGCAATCTGGTGATCGACGGCCTCGCGCTGTTCGCGCCCGAGGAGCGAAACGATTTCCTCGAGTACTACCTGCCGCCGCTCGAGCCCCGCTGGGACGGAAGCCACCTCGTCTTCGCCTGGAACTTCGGCCGCTCGCAAACGGAGTTCTGGCCCTGGTACAACCAGAGGCGTGAGGGCATTCGCTGGGTCGACCCAATACCGGCCCACGGGCTCCACACGTGGGTCGTCGAGCTTCTGAAGAGCGGTCACACGTACCACCTCGCCTATCGGGCGGCCTTCGAATACGCCGGGCGCGAGCGCCTGCCCGAGCTGGCGTCGCGCACGCTGATCGCCGCCGAGGACGGAGACATGCTCGCGCCGTGCTCCGAAGAGGGTGCCGCACTTGCTCAAGATGCTGTCGCCGGGAGCTTGCCCGACACGACCGACGGTCACGTCGAGACGATCGTGGCCTTCCTCGACGCAGGCGCCTAGACGGTGGCGGCGGGCGGATCACGAAACTCGACACGTAGCGACGCTACGATGCCGGCGTGAGCCAACTCAACCGAATACCGCGGGAAGAACTGCCGCCTGAACTCGTCGAGTTGTACGACAGAGGCATGGCCGAGGCGGGTGAAGCCGAGTTCATCGAGGTCGGCGCCAACGCGCCCGAGGTACTCGACTGGTACTTCAACAGCTTCTACAAGCGGGTCTTCTACGAGGGCCGCGTCGACGTGCGCACCAAAGAGTTGCTCCGCCTGAAGCTCTCGAAAACGCACGGCTGCTTCTTCTGAAACAAGGTCAACCTCGTCTCGTCGAGACGGGCAGGCTGGACCGACGAACAGCTGGACGCCCTCACCGAGGACATCGACAGCAACCTGTTCTCGCCCCGCGATCGCGCCGTGCTCAAGCTGGCCGAAGAGATGGATGTGACGAACACCCATGGCTACATGAGCGACGAGCTCCACGCTGATCTCTCCGCACACTTCACGGACGCCGAGATCTTCGAGCTGGGAGTGACGATGGCAATTCTGTGCGGCATGGCGAAGCTTCTGTTCTGCTTCGACCTCGTGACACGCGAGGCAAGCTGCCCCGTTCACCGGCCGGCGTAAAGGTGGCGCGGCGCGATCCGTTGCAGCTTCGTTTCGGAGAGCTGCGGAGGGCGCTCGACGATCGCTCGCTTCGTGCTCGCGACCTGACCGGAGCAACGCTCGAGCGAATCAAGCGACTGGACGGTGAGCTCCGGACATATGTCGACGTCGACGCCGAGCAGGCCCTCGCGCGAGCCGCACGCGCCGACGACGAACTGGATGCCGGCGAACGCCTCAGCTCGATGCACGGGATCCCCATCGGCGTCAAGGAGTCGATCGGAGTCGAAGGCCGCCGCTTCGCTGGCGGCAACTACGCGCTCGGCGACGTCCGGGCGGCCGAAGACGCGGCCGTGATCGCCCGCGCGCGTGCCGGCGGTGCTGTGATCGTTGGCATGCACGCGATGAGCGAGAACGCGATGGGCGGGATGATCGACAGCGGCGACCGCGCTACCGGTCGCAACCCCCGGCACCCGGACTACGCGCCCGGCGGCTCGTCGAGCGGCACGGCGGCCGCTACTGCCGCCGGCTTCTGCGTGGTCGGTCTCGGCGCCGACGGCGGTGGGTCGGTGCGCAACCCCGCGGCAGCGTGCGGCGTGGTCGGGTTCAAGCCGACCGAGCACCGGCTTCCGAAAGAGGGCTGCCATCCATGGACGATCACCATGCTGACCACGGGGACCTTCGCGAGAGACGTGGAAGGTGCGGCGGCAGCGTTCGACGTGCTCGCAGAGACCGCCTCGCCGCTCGAGCGTGAGGTACCGCCGCGCCTCGGACTGGTTCAAGCTGCCGATCTCGGCGACCTCGACGGCGGAGTTGCAGGCGCAATGTCGCAGGCCGTCGAGGCGTTCGCCGCGGCGGGCGCTACGGTCTCGGAGGCTCCGTCGATCGACCTCGGCGTCGGTGACGCCTGGTTCGCTCGCATGCACGAGTTCTCCCACGCCCACGCCCTGCCGACCCTGATGCAGGGAGCTGACTACTCGGACGCCATGAGCGATCTGATCGCGAACCTAGGGCGCCTGCCCATCGACGCGTACCTGGCCTCGTTCGACGCGGCAGCGCGGCTGCGAGCGCAACTCGACGCTGCCCTCGAGACATGTGACGCGCTCCTACTGCCAGCCAACCCGTGGCCAGCCGTGCGCTGGGAGGACTGGGCCTCGGAGGCCACCTTCGACTGGTACCGGTTCTCGTGGCCGTTCAACCTGAGCTGGCACCCCGGCGTCACCATCCCGTGGGCGCTGGATCCCGTCGGCCTCCCACTCGCATACCAACTTGTCGGCAGGCTGGACGGCGACGAGGAGCTCCTAGGCGTCGCAGCGTGGTGCGAGAGCCACACGACGTTCGATCGAGCTCCCATTCCGGCATAGCGGCCGCCTGCTCGACACGGGTTCCCGTGACGAGTTGACCGTTGTATGCTCGCGTCCACCGAACTCCAGGAGGGCCGAGCCATAGCAGCCACTGAAGCGCCTGCGGGCGGCTACGTCGGCGCACGCGAGACCAAGCACAACGGCGATTTGTTTCTCACTGGTCGCGCGGCGTATTTCAACGACATCGTGCTGCCGAAAATGTCGCACGCGGCCGTGCTTCGTAGCCCGCACGCGCACGCGAGAATCAAGAGCATCGACGCCAGCGCGGCGGAGGCGAGTGCGGGCGTGCTTGCCACGTTGACCGGCGCTCAGATCAAGGAGCACACGGGCCCGATTCCGTTCTTCATCGATCCGGCTGTGTTCGGCGGCAAGACGCGTGACAATTTCCCGCTCGCTGTCGACAAGGTACTGATGACGGGCCAGCCGGTCGCCGCGGTCGTCGCGGAGACAGCCGCCGATGCGGAGGCCGCGCTCGATCTGATCAAGGTCGACTACGACGTTCTCGAGCCGATTCTCGAGGCCGACGATGCCCTCAAGGACGGCGCGCCGATCATCAATGACGGCTGGGACGACAACGTGGTCATCACGCTCCCGTTCGTCGAGGGCGATGCCGAGGCGGCGCTCGCCGAGGCTGACCACGTCATCGAGGACACGTTCGAGATGCACCGGCTGTCGACCCAGCCGATCGAGCCTCGCGGCAACATGGCTGTCTGGGAGAAGGATGGCTCGCTGACCTTCTACGGCTCGATCCAGAATCCGCATCCGCTGCGACTCCATCTCTCGCAGGCCCTCGGGGTCTCCGAGAGTGCGATCCGAGTCATCGCTCCGTTCGTCGGTGGCGGTCTTGGCCTCAAGATGCACGGACACCCGGAGGAGGCACTGGTCTGTGTGCTCGCAAAGATCGTCGGGCGGCCCGTGAAGTGGCTCGAGGATCGCCGCGAGACGCTATTGATCGGTGGAATCGAGCAAACGCATCGGTTCAAGGTCGGCTTCAATAACGACGGGCAGATCGTTGCGATCCACAACCGGATCGTCGCCAACGTCGGCATGCTCGGCTCCGCGCCCGGCTGGGGCATGGCGTTTCTCTCCGCGCTCGGTTTCCCTTCCGGCTACAAGGTGCCGGTCACTGACGTCTCTGTCCAGGTCGTCTCCACGAACAAAGGCATCTGGAATGCGACGCGCGGATACGGCAAGCAGGGAACGAACGTCGTGATCGAGCGGATGGTTGACCTCGTCGCTCGCCATCTTGGGATGGATCGGATCGAGGTCCGTCGGAAGAACATGATCGAAAAGGACGAGTTTCCGTACGCGACCAACTCGGGACTCAACATCGACTCCGGTGACTACCACGCCGCGCTCGACAAGCTCGAAGAGTTGCTCGACTATGAAGGCCTCAAGCGGGAGCAGGCAAAGCTCCGTGAGGAAGGCCGCTACCTCGGGATCGGTATCACTTTCGAGCTGACGCCCGAGTCGGCCGACATTCCCGGAACCATCGTGGGCGGCTTCGACAGCGCGCAGGTCAAGATGGATCCATCCGGGAACGTGACCATCTTGAGCGGCGTCACGACCCCGGGCTCAGGCAACGACACGGGGCTCGCGCAGATCGTCGCCGACGAGGTTGGTGTGACCATTGATCGCATCTCCGTGATTCAGGGCGACACCGACACGTGCCCGTACGGGTTCGGCAACTATTCGGGACGCAGCATCGTCTCCGGTGGCAACTCGGCGGTTCTCGCAGCCCGTGACATCGGCGAGAAGATCAGAGGTGGCGCCGCGCTCCTGCTGGAGGCCGGCGACGAAGACATTGAGCTGATCGACAATCTCGCTCGGGTGGCCGGCGCGCCGGACAGAGCGATCCCGATCGCCGCCGTGGCGGAGACGATCTACACGCTCAACTTCGCGATCCCCGGCATCCCGGAGCCCCCGCTCGAATCGACGCGCGTCTACAAGCCAGACAACATCCGGCACACGCCGGATGAGAAGGGCCGCATCCAGCCATACCCCACCTACTCGTACGCGATGCATGGGGTTGTCGTCGAAGTCGACCCGGAGACGGGCGCTGTGGACATCAAGCGAATCGGCATCGTCCACGACTGCGGCACCATGATCAATCCACTCTTCATCGAAGGACAGATGGCAGGCGCGATGGTGATGGGTCTCGGGAACGGCATGTCGGAAGAGCTCAAGTACGACGAGAAGGGCACTCCTCTGTCGACGCGATTCAAGGCCTACTTGATGCCTCGCGCCGGCGACGTGCCTGCCGTCGAACTGGTGCACCAGATCACGCCCAGCCCGTTCACGTTGCTCGGCACGAAGGGCGCCGGAGAAGCCGGTGTCGGCGGTGGGATGTCGGTGATCGCCAACGCGGTCGACGACGCGCTCGCACCGCTCGGCGTCACGATCCGAGAGCTCCCCGTCTCGCCACCCAACGTGCTCAAAGCAATCGATGAAGCCGGCTCGAACGGAGGGCGAGGCTGATGATCAAGCGACGATTCGCCTACCAGGCGCCCAGCACTCTGGACGAGGTACTCGCCGCGCTGGCCGAGCACGGCGCCGACGCCGAAGTGGTCGGTGGCGGCACCTGGGTTGTCCCCGAGATGACGCATGGCGCGCGCATGCCAGCTCACGTTGTCGATCTGCGCAACGCGGGTCTGGCTGGCGTCACGGAGTCGAACGGCGGCCTGTCGATCGGTGCGATGACGACGTACGCGGAGCTCGCCAACGACTCGCGGGTGGTCGAGCGCGCTGGTTCACTCGGGACGATGGCTGCCGGCATAACCGGAGGTGCCCAGGTCCGCTATCAGGGCACGGTCGGCGGTTCAGCCTGCTACGCGACGCCCTCGTCGGATGCGCCGGGCGCACTCGTCGGGCTGGACGCGACGATGAATCTCCGGTCGGCCTCGAACTCACGAGCGGTCGCCGCGAGCGATTTCTTCAAGGGAGCCTTCGAGGCCGATCTCGCCGACGGTGAAGTCCTGGAGTCGATCACGCTGCCGGCTCCAATGGCGGGCGCCCGTTTCGGCCATTACAAGCTCAAGCTCGTCGAGTCGAGCTGGCCGATCGCAACCGCGACGTGCGTTGTCGGTGTCGACGGTGAGGGAAAGATCACCGCGGCACGTCTGGCCGTGGGCGGTGTCAACACCAAGCCATACGTGGTCGACACGTCGAGCATCGTCGGCGGCCCGATCGACGGAGGCGCGGCAGCCGCGGTCGTGGAGGCCGCCCGGTCGAGCGCGACAGACCCATACAGCGATGTGCTCGCGAGCGGCGAGTACCGTCAGCAAGTCTCTGGCGTCGTCGCGAAGCGAGCGCTGCTCGCAGCGGCGTAGGAGGACACGATGACCAACAGCATCAGACTGAACCTCACCGTCAACGGCGAAGCGCGCTCGGTCGAGATCGACCCGCGACGCCTGCTGGTCGAGGTGATCAGAGAAGAGCTGGAACTTCCCGGCACTCACATCGGGTGTCTCACCGGGGACTGCGGGGCTTGCACCGTGGAGCGAGACGGGCAGATCATCAAGTCATGCCTCGCGCTCGCCGCAAGCGCCGAAGGGTCCGAGATCACGACAATCGAGGGCCTGGCGGAGAACGGCGAACTGTCGACGCTCCAGCAAGCATTCTGGGACGAGTACGGCTTCCAGTGCGGCTACTGCCTGCCGGGCATGCTCTTCTCAGCGAAGGATCTGCTCGCTCAGAATGCGAGTCCCAGCGAGGACGAGATCCGCCACGCGATCAACGGCAACCTGTGCCGGTGCACAGGCTACGACACGATCGTGAAGTCGATCGCCGAGGCAGCGGCGCGAACCGCGTAAGTAAGAGGGACGCGGGTTGCTGTGAGCACAACCGAAACGATTGTGGGCGCCGTCACCGACATCGTCGGTGGTGAACATGTCGTCGCTGACGAGGAGAGCCGCCACTTCTATTCGGCGGATATCAGCTTCGAGGCGTATGAGCCTGCTGCACTCGTGGCGCGGCCGGGCTCGACAGAGGAGCTCGCGGCGATCGTCGAGCGGGCGAGTGCCGAGGGGTTCGCGGTGGTAGCCCGCGGCGGCGGTATGTCATACACGCAGGGTTACACACCCGCCACCGATCGAACCGTACTCGTCGATATGCGGCGCATGAACGCGATTCGCGAGATCAACACGGAAGATATGTACGTCGTCGCCGAAGCCGGCTGTACGTGGGAGCAGCTGTACGAGGCGCTGGGCGAAGAGGGTGTTCGGACGCCCTACTACGGGCCCCTGTCAGGTCGGTTCGCGACTGTTGGGGGAGCCGCGTCACAGAACAGCGTGTTCTGGGGCGGCGGCGCATACGCGAGCGTCGCCGACTCGATCGTCGGCCTCGAGGTCGTCCTAAGCGGCGGCCGCGTGCTTCACACTGGCTCCTGGGCCCGCAGCGGCTGCAGCCCGTTCCTCCGCCACAACGGTCCTGATCTCACTGGCATCTTCACAGGCGACACTGGCGCGTACGGTCTGAAGGCGGCCGTGGCGATCCGGCTCGTCAAAGCGCCGTCGGTCTCTCTCGGGGCGTCCTTCTCAGTGCCCGACTTCGCCACGTCGACGGCGGCTCTGAGCGAGCTCGCCAGGTACGGGATCGCATCAGAGGCCTACGGCCTCGATCCGTTCTATACCGACGTGATGGTGCGGGCTGGGCTCGGGTTTCTGGCTGACCACCCCTGGTCGATCCACTTCGGCGTCGACGCGGTTGATGAATCGATCGCGCAGGCTGGACTCGACTTCCTGAAGCGCATCGCCGCCGACTTCGGGCCGGAGATCGACAACACGACGGTGGGTGTGTTCAAGTCGAATCCCTTCGGCGCCGTGCAATCCATCCTGCTCGGTCCCGAAGGCGAGCTGTGGCTCCCCGTTCACGCGTTCCTGCCGTTGTCGCGCGCCCAGGAGGCCGCCGCCGCGATCGAAGGCTGGTTCGACGACATCCAGCCTCAGCTGGACCAGCACAACATCAAGACCTCGCTGCTCACGGCGGCAGCCGGGAAGGACTTCCTCTTCGAGCCGAGCCTGTACTGGTTCGATGAGCTTGGCGAGTTCCGGCTCGACAAGATCGCACCGGAGGCTGCCGAGGAATGGAAATCGATTCCGGCCGATCCAGAGACCCGCTCCGTCGTACTTGACCTTCGCCGGCAGATGGCCAAGCGGCTCGACGACCTGGGCTGCTGCCACATCCAGGTCGGCAAGTACTACGACTACGAGCCGCTGATGGAGGACGAGACGTGGAAGCTCACGCAGGGAATCAAGCAACTCGTCGACCCTGACCGCCTGATCAATCCCGGGTCGCTCGGGCTCTAGGTGCGCCGACGGCACGGGCGTCGCACGGCGGTTCACGATGACACGAACGACCGAGGAGCCGGGATGAAGTTCGGGCTAATGTTCGCCTTCCAGCGGCCACCGTACGCTCCGATCGACTCCACTGAGCCGTACCGCGACATGCTCCGCTGCCTGCCGCGGGCGGAAGAGCTCGGCTACGAGTCGGTCTTCTGCGTCGAGCACCATGTCCAGCCGGACGACATGTGCCCTTCTCCGTTGCTCGCGATGTCAGCAGCTGCTGCCGTCACGGAGCGAATGCGCGTCGGCACGGGGGTGCTGCTCGTGCCCCTGTACGCGCCGGCAAAGCTCGCCGAGGACGTTGCCGTGATCGACAACATCTCGGGTGGCCGCTTCGTGTTCGGAGTGGCGCCCGGGTACGTAACTGAGGAGTTCGAGCTGCACGGAGTTCCGCGACGCGAGCGGCAGCGACGGTTCGAGGAGGCGCTCGATCTCATGCAGCTCGCGTGGACGGGCGAGCCGTTCTCGTTCGGCGGCGACTTCTACCGTGTGGAACCGGAGACGCACGTGTCGCCGAAGCCGGTGCAGGAGCCGCATCCGCCGATCTGGTACGGCGTGTCCGGGCCGAAGTCGTTGCGCAACGCGGCGCGCCGCGGCGCCGTGCTCATCACGAGCCCGCGCCATGGCCTCCGCGAGCTGCAGGAGCACTACTCGATCTCCGAGGACGAGGCCCAGCAGGTCGGCTACGAGATCACCGAGCGCCCCATGATGCGGGAGCTATTCATCGCCGAGACGATGGAGAAGGCCGAGGAGATCGCCGCGCCCGCCGTCGACTACCTGTTCCGCGAGCTGTACGGCGCGAAGTCGGCGCAGGGCGAGCGTGTGCTTCGAGCCGACGACGGAACGATTGTCGAGAGCAAGACCGACGTCGACTTCAGCAAGTTCAAGGGCCGCTACATCATCGGCGATCCCGACTACGCGATCGCCGAGCTCGAGCGCTATCGGGACGTGCTTGGAATCACCGAGATGATCGGCTGGACGCACTTGCCCGGGATTCCCGGCGAGGCCGCGAT
Source organism: Actinomycetes bacterium (assembly GCA_030598925.1). Lineage (GTDB taxonomy): Bacteria > Actinomycetota > Thermoleophilia > Gaiellales > Gaiellaceae > JAUVPB01. Next base: position 8,166 of record JAUVPB010000023.1, on the reverse strand, counting down.
GCGATCGGTCGAGCTGTTCGCTCGCGAGGTTATGCCCGCGTTCTCGGACTGATGCGGCTGCGTTGGCGATGACCGCGATCACGGCACGGCCAGATAGCCGTCGCCCGGATGGCCGTCTCCGCGGTCGCATGCCGATCGGCGACGGGCTAGCTTCCAACTCCGAGCCAGTTGAGAAGCTTCCGGCCCGGCGTGACAGCACGCGTCTCGACTGAACAGCCCGCCGCCTCGACGGCGTTGCGCACCGCGCCCGCGACCTCCGCCGCATTCGGGCCGTCGCCATGTATGCAGATGCTCTCGGCGTCGAGCGGGATCTCCACGCCGTCGAGAGACACGACCTTCCCGGTCTTGAGGTAGCGCGAGGCCATCTCGCCGGCCGCGACAGGGTCGGTGTGCTCCTTGCTGCGCTGGAGCACGAGCCTGCCATCGTCCGCGTACGCGAGGTCGGGGTAGAGCTCGCCGACGACGTCGAGCCCGCGCGCCGCGGCGGCACGGCCGAACGCGGTGGTCGCGACTGGCGCCGGGAAGTACGAGAGAGGAGATCCGAGATCGACAAGCGCGGTCGCGGCGGCGTCGCCGAGTTCGTCGTTGTCGCGGAGCAACCCGTAGAGGGCCCCGTGGGGCTTGACGTGGTGAAGCGACATGTCATTGACTGCGAGAACGCCTTGCAACGCCCCCACCTGGTACACGATGTCGCCGTAGATGTCCTCGGCGCTGACCTGCATCGCACGCCTGCCGAAGCCGAGCAGATCGGGGAGGCCGGGGTGAGCTCCGACCGCGACGCTGTGCCGCTTCGCCGTCCGAACTGTGGTCAGCATCGTGGAGGGGTCGCTCGCGTGGAAGCCACAGGCAACGTTGGCCGACGTGATGAGCGGAATGAGCGCTTCGTCGTTGCCCATCGACCAGTTGCCGAAGCTCTCACCAAGGTCCGCGTTGATGTCTATTGCCGGCACGCGTTGCCTCCTGCCATCGTTGTTGAGCGGGACACGCTAGAGCATCCGGCGCCGGCTGGCCGTTGGGCGAACGCACTTGACAGGAGCTCCCGGCCACGCCGATCCTGCGCTAGGCGTTCGTGCTGTCGAGCGCCGTCAATCGAACAGAGAGGTTCCGGATGCATTTTCTTCTACACGCCAAAATCAAGAAGCCGCGCGACGTCTCGAACCAGGAGTTCTACGGCGTCTGGCAGCGCGAGAGCGTTGCGGGGCGCGAGCTCGAGAAGCAGGGCGTGCCGATCTTCAAGGTCGCCGGCAAGTATGAGGTCATCCTGATCGTCGAGGTGGGATCGGAGGCCGAGCTCGACGAGGCGATCCACTCGCTACCGATCTGGCAGGAGGGCTACCAGGACATGGTCGACATCGAGGCGATCCATCTTCGCCCGTACGGGGAGTGGGGAGAGCAGCTCGATAGGCTCGCGGCCGGGTAGGGCAGCGCGCGGCCGCCGCCGGCTGCGGTGCGCCTAGCCGGCTACGCGGCGCCGGCCGGTTCGAGCGAAACGTAGTTCGTGTGGAACGTGGAGTTGCCACCCATGTCGGCGGGAGCGTCGGACGTCGTTGCGTTCGCGTTCGGGCCCCATCGCACCATGTGGCTCGCCACGACGCCGGGTCGCGTGTGCGGTGATACGCGCACGACGAGCTCGACCGATCCGCGCTCGTTCCACACACGCACCCGAGCGCCGTCGATTACGCCGCTCTCTCTTGCGTCCTGCGGATGCACGTACAGCCACGGTGTTTCGAGCAGCGGACGCTTTCGCTCGAGATTGAACACCTGGCTGCCCTGGAGGTGCGGGCTCTTGGGGGTGAGAAAGCGAAGGCGGTGCTCGGAGCGAGGCGCCGGTGTCCAGGCGGGCGTGAACAGCTCGAGCTTGCCGCTCGGCGTCGGGAAGACCCCGTCGTCAAAGCTCGTCCGGGTCGGGTCGCCGAGTCGGACGGGACCCGCGCGCAGCTCCTCGTAGCTGAGCCCAGTGTCCTGCAGCGCCGCTCGCATGACGTCCTCCTCCGACTCAGCGAAGCAGGCCTCGTCAAAGCCCATGGCAAGCGCGAGGTCGCGGAACGCCGCGTAGTTGGAGCGCGACTCCCCGAGCGGCGCGATCGCGGTGTTGTTGATCTGCGCATAGTCGTGCCAGTACGAGCGGTGTAGATCGCTCGACTCGGCATAGGAGCACGCGGGCAGCACCACATTCGCTCTCTCGGCCGTGTCTGTGAGAAACATGTCGTGGACGACCACGAAGAGGTCGTCTCGCTCGAGTCCCTCGTGGACGAGTCGTTGGTTCGGGCTCGTCGCTGCCGGATTTGAGTTGTACACGTAGAGCGCTTTGATCTGTTCGCTCTCTGTCAGGTCGTGGCCGAGCTTGACCATGTTGTGCATAACCGGGGCATCCTCGCGCAGCTCGGAGTGCGAGATATCCGCCCAACCCCAGTCGAAGTTCGCGTAGAGCACGCCACCGCCCGGTGTCCCGACCTGGCCGGTGAGCGCAGCCAGCATCGCGACGGTCGCGATCATCTCGCCGCCGTTCGTGTTTCGCTGCAGGCCGACGCCCAGGTTGATCAGGCCCGGACGGTGCGTGTGGTAGAGGGTCGCCAGCTCGCGAATCCGCTCGGCGGGTACGTCGGTGATCGACGCTGCTTCCTCCAGTCGGAGTGCCATCACGGCATCGCGTAGAGCCTCGAGGCCGAGGGTACGTTCCTGGAGGAATGTGTGGTCGAGCCAGTCGTTCTCGATCAGGATTCGCATCACGCCCATCGCGAGCGCGGAGTCGGTGCCAGGCCGCGGCGCGATGTGGAGGTCGGCACTTGCGGCGGTCTCGGATCGTCGCGGATCGATCACGACCGTCGGCTTGATGTCCTTCACGAGGACGTGACCGTGCACGTTGGTCGCTTTCGGATTCTTGCCCCAGGCGACGTAGAGTTTCGTCTTGTCGAGGTGCTCGGGCTCGGTTCCGCGGATCGTGCCGAACGTGCGTATCGCCGCCTCTGCGCCGGCCATCGCACAGATCTCCATCCCGACCCGCGCGGTGCCCATGCGGTTCCACAGGCGATCGGCGTAGCGCGTCGCAACGACGCCCATGTGTGCGAGGTAGTGGTAGGGCAGAATCGCCCGACCGCCGTGCTCCTCGACGATCTCGCCGAACCGGCGCGCGACCCGCGCGATCGCATCGTCCCAGCTCGTTTCGCGGAAAGGCTCCTGCTTCGAGTCACGTATGAGCGGCGTCAGCACGCGATCGGGATGATGGATCAGCTCCTCGTAGTGCTGAAACCTGCCGCACAGCCACCCGTCGGTGATCGGGTGCTCCGGGTCACCGACCACCTTGACGACCTGTCCATTCTCGACGGTCGTCAGCATGCCGCACGTGTCGGGGCAGTCCTTGGGACAGACGGACTTGACGATGGTTGCCATGCGTCCACTCCTCGCGTGGGCCGACGCCGTCAGGCTACGTGGCCCGCTACTGGGTTGCGGCGACGACGGCTGCGCCGGCTACGACCAGCACCGCGGCGACCACGAGTCGCCGGGTCACCGCTTCGGTCTCCCGGAGAAACACGACCGAGAGGAGCACGGTCCAGAGCGCGTACGTGCCGATGATCGGCGAGACGACGGTGACCTTGCCGCGCGCGAACGACTCGAGCAGCGTGACGTAGGAGAGCCCAAAGGCCACGCTCGCGAGTAGGAAGGGCCGCACGGACCCAGCGATCTGTCTCAGTGGCCGATCGCCGCGCCGTGTAATCAACAGGTAGATGAGGATTGCAACCATTCCGCCCGCCAGCGCCGTCGCAGCGCCGGAGGTCGCGGGGATGTCCCGGTCGGTCGTGAGCCAGCGGGAGAGGTTGTCACGGCCTGCGAACAGGACGATGCTCGCGAGCGCCCACGCGAGCCCGACCGAGCGATAGCCCTCGGGCTTCGTCGGGTCGTAGGCGAGGAGCGCAGCCCCGCCGACCACGAGGAGGGTGCCGACGAACAGCGCGGTACGCACCGGTTCGTCGAGGAACAGCACGGCGCCGATCGAGGAGGCGAGCGGTAACGCGCCATAGATGACCATCGAGCGCGACGCACCGATGTCACGGAGCGCGAACAGGAACATCACCTGAGTTACCCCGGGGGCGACGGCGCCGAGCGCGAGGAAGGGCCAGACGTCGCTCCAGGAAAGCTCGCCGAGCTGGCCCGCGGCGGCCGTCGCCAGGAAGGCCACCGCGAAGCCGATCAGCAGGTTCTGGAATGCTCCGAGCTCGGCGTCCGGCAGACGCGTCAGACCAAAGCGCATGGTCACGGCGAGGACTCCGAACAGGAACCCCGTCGCCAGCGAGAGCAGGATGGCGTCAGCCACAGCTGGGCGCCCTTCTGTTGGTTGTCGGCTTCAGGTACCGCGGTCGGCTATTCGACCGGGATCGCCTCTTTGAAGCACTCGAGCGCAGCCGCGAAGCACTTCGCCTGGTCGGGCTCTTTGTAGACGTCGTAGGCGTCGCAATCGATGAGCACCATGCTCTTGGGCTCACGCGCGAGCTTGTACGCGTCCTGGATGTGCTCGAGCACGTGGATCACGTCTCGCCCGGACGTCGTGACGATGCGCAGCGGACGCGGAGCGATCTGGTGGATGACGCTCTCCGGGTTGAACTCGATCACCTTCTCGATCGACTCGAGCGTGATCTCCGTGGCTCCGACGAGCAGCGGCTCGCCGGTCTTCTCGGCGTAGTGCTCGAAAAATGCCATTGTGCCGTCGTCGATCGGGACGATGCCATCGTCGCCCCCGCGAGACGTCGGAGAAACGCGTGCGCTCGCAGCCCCGCCGTAGCGGTCGATCCGGTCCTGCTCGAGTCGCACCAGGAGGTCGTCCCACTGGGCACTGGTCACTATCTCTTGCATCCAGCGCCGGCCGTTCACGACGGGTACCTCGGCGACAGCGGCTTTGACCCGACGGTCGACGGCTGCCGTCCAGATGACGACCGCTCCACCGAAGCTCGCGCCCCAGATCCCGATCGCGTCAGGGTCGACGGCGGGTCGCGTCTGCAGGTAGCTCACCGCGTTGCGAAAGTCCTCGACCTGCCAGAGTGGAAACAGCTGACCCCGTGGCTCGCCGCCGCTGTCGCCGAACGTTCGGTAGTCGATCGAGAGGGTCACATAGCCGGCCCGGCTGAAGAAGTCGCCCGCAGCGACAAGTGAGTCCTTCAGGATGCCGAAGCCGTGGCCAACGACGATCGCCGGTCGTCGCTCACGTTCCCCGAGTCCAGCGGGAATCCAGAGATCGCCTGCGACATCGGTGCCGTCGCTGAGGAACGTGATCGGCTGCTTGGGTAGCTCGCTCACGAGGGGCGTGAGCATACTCCCGCGCCGCCGCGCCGGCGAGGGCCGCCCTAGTCGAAGGTGATCTTGCGGACGCGCTGGTTCCCGACGTCGGCTACGTGCAGCTCTCATCGTGCGCAGCGGCGCCCGTCGCGGAGGGATCGCGCCGCAAGACGGGCTCACACGGTTTACCTGGAGTCTCGGGGCGAGCGGTAACGCTCCCTGAGCTCGCGACGCAGCACCTTTCCATAGGCGTTCTTCGGGAGGTCGGCGACGATCTCAACACTTTTGGGCTTCTTGAAGCTCGCGAGGCGCCCCTTGCAGAACTCGATCAGCTCTTCTTCGGTGGGGGTGGCACCGGGCGCGGGTACGACGCACGCGAACACGCTCTCGCCCCAGACCGTGTCGGGTACGCCGAACACGACCGCCTCCCGGACGCTCTCGTGCTCGATCAGCGCTTCTTCGACCTCGCGCGGGTAGATGTTGGTTCCGCCCGAGATGATCATGTCGTTCTTGCGGTCGAGGAGGTAGAGACGTCCGTGGTCGTCCATCCGGCCGATGTCGCCCGTGTGGAGCCAGCCGCCACGGAGCGACTTCGCCGTGGCCTCGGGGTTGTTCCAGTAGCCCTTCATGACCACGTCGCCACGCACCGAGACCTCGCCCTCCTCGCCGGCGGGCACCACGTTGCCGTCGTCGTCCACGAGCCGCATCTCGACATCGGTGCGCGCGATTCCCGTCGACGCGAGCACCTCCGGATCGTCGATGTCATGGTCCTCCGCGCGGAGGTAGGAGATCGTCATCGGCGCCTCGCCTTGCCCGTAGATCTGGATGAACACCTGCCCGAAGCGCGCGAGCGCCTCGCGGAGGATGTCGACGTGCATCGGGCCGCCGCCGTAGATCACGGAGCGCAGCGAGCTCGTGTCGATCTGAGCGGGTGCGTCGAGCAGCATCACGATCATCGTCGGCGCCATGAAGGCAATCGACGTCACCTTCTCGTCCTCGACCATCTGCAACATCTGAGCCGGGTCGAAGCTCGCGTGGTGATAGATGATGTTGTCGGAGCCGCGTGCGAGTGACGCCAGCGCGTACAGACCGCAACCGTGAGAGAGCGGCGCTGGATGGAGGACGACGTCCTCGGGCTGGAACGCGTAGATGTCGCCCAGCGTGTTCATCGTCATCGAGATGAGGTTGCGATGCGTCAGCATCGCGCCCTTGGGAAAGCCGGTCGTGCCCGACGTATAGAACAGCCACGCGAGGTCGTCGGGGGCGACCTCGGCGAGCGGCGTCTCCGGATCACCACCGGCGAGAAGGTCACAGAAACCCGTTCCGGGCCCGTCGTCGCCGACCCTTACAAGCAGGTCCACGGGCGACTCGCCGATCGCCTCGGTGACGTCTGCCGACTTGTCCGCGCCGTACACCAGCCCTCTGCACTCGGCGTTTCCGAGGATGTACGCGAGTTCGCTCGGATGAAGCTTCACGTTGACGGGCACGGCGCACAGGCCAGCGCGAAACGCCGCGAAGATCGTGATCAGGTACTCCGGGTTGTTGCGCATGAAGACGGCGAGCCGGTCGCCGGCCGTCAGGCCTGCGTCGAGCAGCGCGCCGGCGAGTCGCGACGCTCGCTCGTCGAGCTCGCCGTAGGTCAGGCGCTCGCCGCCAAAGCGCACGGCGCAACGGTCGCGGTGCGCGAGGGCTGCCTTCGAGAGGAACGCGGCCGTATTCATCGGGAACGTGATTGCCCGTCGTCGGCTAGCTAGTTTCACGCATCACAGGAACCTGCGGGGTCTGCCGCCTCCGCGAGCCTCAGTCCCTGGCGTCGTCGACGACGGCCATGGCCTGGATCTCGATCATCAGCTCTGGGAGCGCCAGCGCCGTGACCTCGACGATCGTGTCGGCGGGATACGGCGCCGTGAAGTACTTCTCGCGGAGCTCGAGGATCTTTGGAAAGTGGGTCATGTCCGTCATGTAGATGTTGACGTTGATCACGTTCTCGAGGCTCGAGCCCGCGTGGCTCAGTACGAACTCGAGGTTCTCGAACACCTGAGCAGCCTGGGCGTCGAAGTCGCCAGCCCCTACCACGTTGCCCTCGCGGTCGATTGCAGCCTGTCCGCTCAGGACGATCATATCGCCGACGCGGTACCCGAGGGCGATCTTGAACGGCTCGTACCAGTCGGGATCCGTCGTGATTCGCTCGACACGGAGCTTGCCAGCCATGGAGGTCTCCTCTTCGAGTCAGGCGGGGTGACGCCGGTCATTCGGCGAGCCTTGCTCGGCCCCGCGGGATCCTGTATACATAGCACCCCTCTGCCCCGGCGTGGCCGGACGCGGAGTGCAGTGTTGCCCTACCGATTATCCGGAGGAGTTACTCGTAGTGAGGAAACGCACCAGAGTCCAGGACCTCCCGCTCATCCGATCCTCCAGCGCCCGTCGCAGATCGTGATGCAAGCAGGCCTCACGTGCTGGCAGACGGGAACATCGAATATCACTGGCTTCTTGTGTCTGACGGTTGAGGGCTCGGACAGAGCCTGCACGTCAGAGGAGCGCGGCTAGCTTCGCGTTGCGCAAATCAGAGACTGACCAGGAAGAGTTGGACTAGAGATGAAGCTCTTCGTCCTCAAGCGGCTGGCGTACATCTTGCCGCAGCTCTTCCTCGTGGCCATTGTGGTCTTTCTGCTCCTGCGCGCGCTTCCGATCGATCCGGTCTCCAAAGTAGTCGGGCTCGTGTCGACTCCGGAAGCCCGCGTCTTGGCAGAAGAGGATCTCGGACTCGACGTCTCGGTCGGCCAGCAACTCGGGCGCTACCTCGAGGGCCTGGTTCAGGGAGATCTCGGTATCTCGTGGTCAACGAAGGACGAAGTGCGCGACGAGATCGCGAAGCGTTTCCCGGTCACGATCCAGCTG
>JAUVPB010000080.1 GCA_030598925.1 Actinomycetes bacterium | reverse complement strand
TCGACCTCGTCGGCCAAGAGCTGATGGATACGTGGCGAAAGGACGGCTTTCCGGTCGTGCCCATGGGCAGGCTCGGCGCGCCGGACGACATGGCTGCCGCGTTCTCATACCTCGCCTCTGACGACGCTGCGTACGTGACGGGGATCAACCTCGTGGTCGACGGGGGCCTGACCGCCTATGCGTACACAGTCCCGGAGAGCTAGCTCCGTGGCCCGGTAACCGGTTTGACATCCAATTCGAGGAGGAAAGTCGATGGCGACAGTTGACGTGAACGGCGTGAGCATGTGGTATCAGCTCGACGGTCAGGGTCCGAACCTGATGCAGGTGCCGGGCGCGGCCACTGGGCACGATGGCTACGCGCTTGTCACCCCCGACATGGTCGAGCACTTCACCGTGCTCGACTACGATCCGCGCGGCTACGGGCTCAGCGATCGTCCACAGCAGGAGTACTCGTTCGACGTGTGGTGCGACGACATGGTCGGGCTGTTGGACGCGCTCGAGATCGAGCAGACGCATGTCCACGGCGGCTCGATGGGCAGCATGATCGGGTTGCGCTTCGCCGCGCGCTTTCCCGAACGGGTTCGCGGACTGGTCATCTCTGGCTGCGCCGTGAAGTCCGACTTCATCTCGATCTGCCAGTACGAGGTCTGGAAGGCCCTCGCGCGCGCCTACGGAACCGGCAGTCGTGAGCTGGCCGCCGAGCTGTGCAGCAAGGCCGTCTCGCGCGACTATCTCGACGGGCCCAACGGCGGTGAACCGTTCATCGAGGCGGTGATGGAGGTCGTCGGCCGAAACGTCGAGGTCGACGTGTTTTGCGCTGCGTGCGATGTGATGATCGAGACCGACCTACGCCACGACGTCGGGCGCGTCAAGGCGCCGACGCTGGTGATGGCCGGGGACGAGGACATCCTTACGCCGGCCGAACAGGGTCCGAAGGGCGGCGGCGGGAAGTGGATTTACGACAATCTCAACGCCGCGGCCGAGCGGGAGTACCTCCTGCTCGAGGGCAGCGGTCACGCCAACCTGATGGACGCCGTCGACGTGTGCAATCCCGCTGTGATCGACTTCCTCGGGCGGGTCGACAGCGGCGCCTGATCTGATCCGGCCGTTGGGAGCGCCTCCCGAGACCGCCGAGTCTCAAGCGCGTTTCAGGCCCTCGGTGTAGTAGCTCTGCCACACCATTGCCTCGTACTCGACGGCGAGTCGACCGACCTGTCTCATGTTCGCCTCCGCCTCGTCGCCCGTCAGATCGGCCGCGATGATTGCCATGGCCATGTCGAGGAAGGCTTGCGTCGACTGGCTGAACCGGTCGAGAACGTCGACATCGAGCAGGTCGGTGCCCGGTGCGACTTTGCCGAGGCCGTAGTGCTCCTTCATGCCGCTGCTGACCTTGCGCGCCCCACCCGCCCAGACAGGGAAGTTCAGCAGGATCGAGAGCGCGATCTCGCCCGGGAGATTGTAGAGCGCCAGTCTCGTGAAGTAGTTGGTCCGGTGCGCTGTTCTGATGTCGGGCTTCGACGCAGCGAGCTCGTCTCGAGTGATGCCGACCGCGTCGATCAGCAGATACAGCGAGTCGAGCATCAGCTTCTCGGCGATCGTCATGATCAGGAAGAAGTCGCGCTCGTCCTGGTTTCTCGCCTTCGCAACGTAGATCGAGAGGTTCCCCATGTCGTTCATGACGAGGTGATACGTCTGCTCGGCGAAGAACCGGAGGCTTTCGATCGGCAGCGTTCCCGCAGCCACACCCCGGGCGAAGGGCCCGTCCTCAACCTCGTCGACGAAGCCCTGGAGCTCGCGGCCGAGCGACTCAGCAAGCTCGTTCGCCCGAGCGAGCTGCTCCTTCGAGACCGGTGCCGTGCTCACGCGCTACCTCCGCCTTGTCGAACGCCCTGCTCGTAGCAGGCATCCCACACCATCGCCTCGTACTCCATGGCCCAGCGCCCGGCCAGGCTGATTCGCTTCTCGCCGCCTGCGACGGCCAGGTCGCGGGCGATGCTCTTCAGTGCGCCCTCGCGGAAGCCGGGGGTGTCTGCCGGGGACCGGTCGAGGACGTCTGTGTCGACGGCGTCGCTCCCGGGCACGGCGTTCCCGAGGCTGTAGTGCTCTCGCAGGCCTCGTGCCTCGCTCGTCGCACCCGCGGACCAGACTCGAGCGCTTAGCAGGATGGCCGCAGCGATCTCGCCCGGCGTCCCGTACTGCGCGAGACGTGAGAAGTAGTACGTGCGCACGAGGCAGCCTGAGCACGGCTCCGACGCGGCCAGCTCTGCCCGCTCGAGGTCGAGCGCATCTGTGAGGTGGTAGAGCGGCTCCAGGAGATTCTCCTTCTCAGCGGCAATGGCGTGGAAGACGAGAATCTCGTCCTCGTCGCGTGCTCTGGCGACGAACAGATTGAGGTTCGCCATGTCGTTGAGCAAGACGTGATACTGGTTTGCGTGAGTGAAGCGGATGGCGTCGAGCGGAAGGGTGCCGTCGAGAACGCCCTGGACGAAGGGCCCCCGTTCGACCTGCTCGACGAACGGTCGAGCTTCTTCCTCGAGTCGCTCCAAGAACAGTTCCGGGGGACCGTGGTGCTCGCTCACGACCGGCCCGTCGAATCGCCGTTGACGACATGTTTGAGGGGTTGTCCTGTCAGTGCACGCACGACCTCGTTCGCGCCAACCTGCTGAACCTGCTGTAGCGACTCTTCTGAATAGTGGCCGGCGTGAGGCGTCAAGACGACGTTGTCGAGCGCCAGGATCGGGTCGCCGGGTTGGGGCGGCTCGGTCTTGAGCACGTCGAGTCCGGCTGCCGCGATCGAGCCGCTCGCGAGCGCCGCGGCGAGCGCGTTCTGGTCGACGAGGCCGCCGCGCGCGGTGTTGATCAGGATCGCCGTGTTCTTCATCCGCTCGAGCTCGTCGCGGCCGATCAGTTTGCTCGTCGCCGCGCTCAACGGCGCGTGCAGGCTCACGATGTCGGCCTCCGCGAGCAGCCGATCGAACGAGGCGGGCTCGACGTCGGCGGCACGAAGCTGCTCGTCCGCGACGTTCGGGTCGCTGGCCATCACCGTGAGCCCTATGGGTCGTGCCCGCTCGCTCAGGGCTCTCGCGATTGCGCCGAAGCCGATCAGGCCGAGTTTCCGGCCGGCCAGGCGGAACACGCCGGAGAGGTTGTAGTCCCACGCGCCAGCCCGGACAGCGCCGTCGTACTGGACCACTCGCCGAGCGACGGACAGAAGCAGCGCGAGCGCATGATCGGCGAGTTCGCCGCGGCAGTAGTCCGGCACGTACGTCACGGGAATCTCGGCCCGGGTCGCAGCCGCAACGTCGACCTTGTCCAGCCCGACGCCCAGCCGGCAGATGACGCGGCAGCGAGCGAGACGTGCGATCAGTGCCGCATCGAGCGGAAAGTAGTCGGTCAGTACGGCGTCGGCGTCGGGCATCAGCTCGATCGTCTCGGCTGGGGAGAGTCTGGTTGCGTCGATGACCTCGGCGCCGATCGAGTCCAGCACGCTGACGACAACCGAGCAGTCTGGGAACGATGCGCCCGCGAGGACTACTCGGTGCCGCGCGCTCATCCCTGCTGGCTGTGGCGCGACTCCTCACGCCGTCGCTCGGTGCTAGCGCGGTCGATGGTGCCGTCCGGAGCGAAGACGACTCCGTAGTCCTCGGCCGCCTGCTCCTTCGAGACGAAGCCCTCGAGCACGTCGTCGGCGATTCGATCGAGGTCGCGTTCCAGCGGCGAGCCGTATCCGGCTCCTCCGGCGCAGGTCGAGATCAGCCGATCGCCGCGCCGGAGAACGACGTCCGAGAACTTGCCGTTGCAGGCCACCCCGACGGCTTCCTGAGGTGTCTGGAACTCGCCGCCCGCGCGCGCGATCTGGAGCCCTGCCAGACCGCCGGGCTTCCCGCCGAACAGCGGGTAGGGGCCCACCGCGACTCGCTCGATGAAGCCGTTGACCCGGAGCTCGTCGCACTCGACGCGGAACTGCCGCTCGGCGCCGAAGCCGCCGCGATTCCGTCCTGCGCCCGCGGACCCTTCGGCGATCGTGAAGCTCTCGTGCACGATCGGGTAACGGGTCTCGAGCACCTCGATCGGCTGACAGGCGCAGTTACCGACGTACTGGCAGAGCGTGTTGTTCCCGTCCTTCTCTGGACGGCCGCCCCAGCCGCAGCCCTCGTTCACGAGGCTCGCGAACGGCTCGCCGTTGTCGGGGTGGATGCCGCCGAAGGACACGAGCGAGTTGGTGCCGCCGCACTCGGCTGGGACCCTGCCCGGGAGCGCGTCGGCCATCGCGCTCATCACCGCGTCGACGATGTGCGGCTGAATCTCGGAGTTGCCTCCGACGCTCGCGCCGGGGTACTCGACGTTCACGATCGTCCCCGGCGGCGCGATGATGCGCACCGGCCTGTAGCAGCCGTGGTTCGAGGGGATCGAGGAGTCCGTGAGGTGCATGACTGCGTTGTAGGTGCCTGACGCGGTGACCCCGTACGTACAGTTGATGGGGCCTTTGCGCTGCGCGGCCGATCCCGTGAAGTCGACGGTCATCTCGTCGCCGTCGATCTGGACGTTGACGCGCAGGAGCGCGGGCTCCTCGGTGATTCCGTCGTCGTCGGCTGCCCACCGCTCGAGCTCGTACACACCGTCGGGCATCTCCGAGATCTCGGCCCGCATCCGCCGTTCGGAGTAGTCCTTGATCGCCTCGGTGATCTCGTGGAGTCGCTCTGCCCCGTACTTCTCGGCGGCCTCGATCACACGGCGCTCACCGACGTAGAGCGAGCCGATCATGGCCATCAGGTCGCCGTAGGAGACCTTCGGCGTACGCACGTTCGCGAGGATGATGTTCCACACCGCGTCGACGTCTTCGCCCCGGTCGCGGATCTTCACGGGCGGCAGGCGCAGGCCCTCCTGAAACACCTCGGTCGCGTCGCCCGGGAATCCGCCCGGGACCATGCCACCGACCTCCGTCATGTGCCCGATGTTCGCGACGAACGCGATCAGCTCGTCCTCATAGAAGACCGGCTTGATCAGGCAGTATTCGGGGAGGTGGCAGCCGCCACGGAACGGATCGTTGTGCAGGACGATGTCGCCGGGATGGAAGTTCTCGAGCTCGATCTCGTGGATCGTCCACTCGACCACGTAGATGATGGCGCCGAGCTGTGCAGGACAGAACTCTGCCTGCCCGATCATCTCGCCCTGAGGATCGAAGATGGCGCACGAGAAGTCGAGCCCCTCGTTGAAGAGCGGTGAGTAGGCGGTGTTGCGCATCGCGATGCCCATCTCGCGCGCGGTCGTGGTCAGGTAGTTGTTGACGACCTGCAGGGTGACCTGGTCGACGCTCTCCTCCGTGCTCAGATTCGTCATGATCGGAATCCTCCCGCTGATCTCGTGCTCGTACTCGTTGGTCGGAATCGCGAGCTGGTCATCTCAGCTCTTCGTGATGAACAGGTTGCCGTACTCGTCGACGGTCATGCTGTGACCGGGATGGAGGAGCGTGGTTGCAGTCGGCTCCTCGATCACCGCGGGCCCGTCGAACGAGTCGGTCTGCCTGAGCGAAGTACGCTCGTAGACGTCGCATTTCATCCAGCCGCTCTCCTTGAAATAGACATCCCGAGCGCCCTTCGGACCGGCAGCCTCCGTCGAGGGTAGCGTCCGCAGTACGGGCTTCTCGGTGGTGCCGACGGCCGTGACGTTGAAATGGACGAACTCCACGACCTCGCCGTGGATGTCGTAGCCGTAGCGGCGTCGGTGCTCGGCGTCAAAGCGCTCGAGAACGTCGCTTAGGCCGGCTGGACCGAGCTTTCCGTCCTCGAGTGGTACTGCAACCTCGGTGTTGTAGTTCTGACCCAGGTATCGCAGCTCGATCGTTGCCTCGATCCCCGGCTCGCCGTCGTACCCATCGATCTTCAGCCGTTCGACCGCCCGGCGTTGGAGTCGCTGGAGGACGGCGTTGACCCGCCCGAGATCGAGGTCGTCCGAGCGGAAGCTCGCGGTCACCGACTCGTCGACCCGCATGTCGGCGGTCATGAGCCCGAAGGCCGAGAACACGCCTTGATGGATCGGCACGAGAACCTCGTTGATGCCGATGATCTCGGAGAGCGCTACAGCATGCAGCGATCCGGCGCCACCGAATGACACGAGCGTGAAGTCACGCGGGTCGAGACCCCGGTCGATCGAGATGAGCCGAATGGCGTTGACCATGTTGAAGTCGACAAGCTCGATCATCGAGGACGCGACGTCCTCGACGCCCATCCCGAGCTCCTGGCCGAGGCGCTCCAGCGCGGCCCGTGCGGCGGCCACGTCGAGCGTCAATTCTCCACCCAGGAAGTAGTCGGGGTTGATCCGTCCCAAGACGAGGTTCGCGTCGGTTACCGTAGGGGGCTCGCCGCCGCGTCCGTAGCAGGCCGGACCGGGTGAGGCGCCTGCGCTTTCGGGTCCGACGCGTAGGAGTCCGCCCTTGTCGACCCACCCGATCGAGCCTCCACCGGCGCCGATGGTCTTGACGTCGATCATCGGCGTGAAGACGGGAAGCCCCCACTCGATCTCGAACTCCATCGTGCGGTTGGCCTCGCCGCCCTGCATCAGGCTCACGTCGAAGCTCGTGCCTCCCATGTCCATCGAGATGAGGCTGTCGCGGCCCGTGAGCCGCCCGAAGAACGCGCCGCTCAGCACACCGCCGACGGGGCCAGACACGAGGAGGTCGACGGGCTTGGAGCTCGCCGCCCCGTAGTCCTGCACGCCGCCGTTCGACTTCAGGATCAGGAAGCTCATCTTGCTCTCGCCCGCCTTGAGCCCGTCCGCCAGGTTCTCGATGTAGTCCTTGATCAGCGGCTTCAAGAACGCGTCCGCCAGCACGGTGCTCATCCGGTCGTACTCGCGCCACCGCGGATACACCTCGTGGGACACAGACACCGTGGCCTCCGGGTACACCTCCTCAATCAGCTCGCGCATCCGGAGCTCGTGCTCGGCATTGACGTACGAGAACAGGAACGAGACGGCGATGTCCTTGACGCCGGCGGCCTTGACCTCTTCGATCGCTCTGCGGGCGTCGTCCTCGTCGAGCGGCGTGATGACGTCGCCCTTGTAGTCGATGCGCTCGATGACCTCGAAGCAGTGGCGCCGGTGTACGAACGGCTGCGGCTTGTCCCAGTCGAGGTCGTAGTGATGCTTGCGGTTGATTCGTTGAATGAACGGCACGTCCTTGAATCCGACCGTGGAGATCAGCGCCGGAAGTGCCTTGGTGCGCTCCAGCAGCGCGTTTGTGCCGACCGTCGTTCCATGGATCAAGACGCGAATGTCCTCAGGTGAGATCCCCGCCTTCTCCATCACGGCGGTCACTCCCGCAGCGGGATCGTCGGGGGTGCTCGCCGATTTCGTGATCCGAAGCTCCTGACTCTCGGGATCGAAGAGCGCGAGGTCGGTGAATGTGCCTCCGACGTCGATACCGACACGGAAGTTCATTGAGGATCCTGACCCGAGCTGGTTGACGCGGCGCTCGCGTTCTCCAGCGAGCGGTACTCGTCGCGACAACGCGTAGAGCAGAAGACGAGGTCCGCCTCATCGATCCGTTGCGGGTCGCGCGCGTGAGACATCCTCCCGCACCGCCGGCATTTCGGCAGCGATTGCTCAATCTGAATCGGCATCAGCTTGCCGCTAGGCGGCGCGACTCGCGGGCTCGGCTGCGACGCACGCGTTCTCCATTGTTCCAACGCCCGGGATGACGGACTTGAGCAGCATCCCTGGCCCGAGGAAGCGTTGCGGGTCGCGCGCGAAGCCGACGCCGCCCGGTGTGCCGGTGAAGAAGAGGTCGCCCGGCTCGAGGGTGCAGCGGTGGGAGGTCCACGAGATCAGCGTCGAGACCGAGTAGATCAGGTTCGCGGTGCTGCCGCTCTGCATCTCCTCGCCGTCGAGGTAGCACACGAGTGGCACGCTGTCGGGCGTCGCGAGCTCGTCCGTCGTCACCATGTACGGGCCGATCGGGGCGTAGGTGTCGAATGACTTCGCGACCGTCCACTGCTCGAAGTCGCGGAACTGTTCTGCCCGATCAGAGATGTCTTGCCCACAGGTCACGCCGACGACGTGATCCCAGGCGTCAGCCTCGGAGACCGCGGTGGCGCGCTTTCCGATGACGACCACGAGCTCGACCTCCCAGTCGACTTCCTTCCGATCGCTGGGGATGCGGATCTCGTCTGTCGGTCCGCACAGTGCGTTCGGCAGCTTCGCAAAGAGGTTGGGCTCGCCTGGCGCCGTGGAGCCCTCTTCGTCGAGATGATCCTGGTAGTTCCCGCCCGCGGCGAGGATCTTGCTGGGCCTCGGTACGGGTGGGCCGAGGGTCAACTCGTCGACTCGCGGTGCGTCGTCTGGCATGGTCAGACCCTCGAGCTCCGCCATCCTCGTGAGCACGCCCATGGGATTGGAAGGCAGGCGCCCGCCGGTGCCCTGTTCGACATCGACGAACCGATCGTCGATGACCAGCCCGGCGCGTCCGTCCACGTTTGCGAGTTTCACTGTGTGTCCTCCGTGTTCTGGGGTCGTCGACAGAACGTTGACGTCGGCGGCTTGCGTCCTCCACGTACGAACTCGTGAGTCGCTCCCTCGGTGCCATCGACCACGAGCGGGGCGACGAGCATATCTGTCTATCGCGGCAGGTGAAAACGATCCTTGCCCGGCGCGGCGACGGGTATAGAGTGCGTTCCCCGATGGAAGGCAGCGCGTACGAGGATCGCAAGTGGTACGACGCCTCCGTGTCGGGCCCGCTGACCGGCGCCCAGTTCGAGGAGTTCCTCGCCGGCACGTGGCTCGCGAAGCTCGCGGTTCTCAAGCCTGGCGGGTGGCCCTACGTGGTTCCGCTCTGGTACCAGTGGGAGGACAAGGCTCTCTGGCTCGTGGGCCGCAAGCGCTCCGAGTGGGTGCAGGATCTCCTACGGGACCCGCGCTGCGCCGTCTGCATCGAAGAGAAGGACATTCCACCCGACGGTGGCAACCGCAAGGTGATCGCCCAGTGCACGGCCGAGGTCGTCGAAGGACCCGTGGTCGCAGAAGGCTCGCACTGGGTCGAGGTCGGCAACCGCATGGCGCTTCGTTACGTCGGTTCCGAGGGACCGGACGCACTGTCGCGCTCGTACAGCTGGGAGCGCTACCTCGTCAAGCTCGTTCCCCGCGATGGCAAGTTCACGACCTTCCAGGGCGTCGACTGGCACCGCCGCTACTTCGACCCCGGTCAGCGTCCTGATCTCGAAGCGGCGGCGCCTGGCGGCGACACCCAGGTAGGTTCCAGCTGACGGCTGAAGCTGAGCTGCTTGGCTTCCTCGAGGAGCGGAGCGACGAGCTGGTCGAGTTCACGCGCGAGCTCATAGCGACGCCGAGCGTCAACCCACCGGGCGACGAGCGCGCTGTGGTCGAGGTCACCGAGCGGAAGCTTCGCGAGCTCGGAATCGGCGAGATCGAGATCCTCGCGCAGGAGGCGGACCGCCCGAACCTACTCGCGTCGGTCTCGGGTGAGCGCAGTGGCAAGTCGCTGATCCTGTGCTCGCACCTCGATACGAAACCCCCGGGAGAGCTCGCGCCCTGGCGATTCGACCCCTGGGATCCGGTGATCGAGGAGGGCGAGCTCTACGGTCTGGGATCCGGCGACATGAAGGCTTCAGCGGCCGCGATGGTGTTCGCAGGTGCTGCCCTGCAGCACGTCGGGCTCCCGGTGGGGGAGGTCATGCTCGCGCTCGTGGCCGACGAGGAGGCCGGTTCGACCCACGGTGCCAAGTGGCTCGCGAGCGCAGGTCATCTGCAGGCGGACGCTGTCCTGATCGGCGAACCGTGTGGCGTGACGGAGGCGTGGGAGGCGATCAACCTCGTCTCGCGCGGGGTCGCGCTGTTCAAGATCAAGGTGACCGGTACCCAGATGCACTCCAGCATCTCCGACCGCTTGCCGGCGGTGAACGCGACGGTGCACGCCGCGCGGCTGATCGATCGGATGCACCGCGAGCTCAAGGATGCGCTCACCTACGAGCCGCATCTCCTATGCAAACAGGGCCCGACCGTAAACATCGGCGTGACTGCGAACGCGGGCGTGTTCTACGGCGTCTACCCGGGGAATGCCGAGTTCGGCTGCGACATTCGCACGATTCCTGGCATGACGCGAGACCAGCTGATCGACGATATCGAGGCGTTCCTCGCCCAGGCGATGGCCGAGGAGCCAGAACTCAGGGCCGAGCTCCATCTCGAGGACATCTACTTCGAGCCCACCGAGATCAAACCGGACGCGCCGATCGCGCAGGCGGTGAAGGAGGCGGCCGAGGCTGTGCTCGGCGAGAGCCCGCCGTTCGAGGCCTTTCCGGGGGCGACCGACGCCGCGCACACGCAGGGCGCTGCAGGCATCCCGACGGTGGCCTCGTTCGGCCCGGGGTTCCTGCCCCGCGCCCATGGTCCGAACGAGTCGCTTCCAGTCGAGGACATCGGGCTTGGCGCAAAGATGTTCGCGCTCGCTGCCTGGCGATTCCTCAACGACGGCTAGGCGTGCTCTAGCGCGCCACGAAGCCGCCGTCGACGGGGAACGCGTGCCCGGTGACGAACGAGGCCTGATCGGTGCACAGCCAGACGACGGCTGCCGCGACCTCCTCCGGTGCGCCAAGTCGCCCTATCGGCTGGGCATCGAGGTAG
>JAUVPB010000007.1 GCA_030598925.1 Actinomycetes bacterium | reverse complement strand
TGGACGCGACGCGGCTCGAGGGATTCGACGCGATCGTGCACCTCGCCGGCGAGCCGATCGGCGGGCGCTGGACAGAGCGCAAGAAGTCGGAGATTCGTGCCAGCCGCGTTCGCGGCACGCGACTGCTGACGGATGCGATCTCGCGACTCGACGCTCCGCCGGCCGTGCTCGTCAGCTCGTCGGCGACCGGGTTCTACGGCGATCGTGGCGACGACGTGTGTGACGAGGAGGCGACGGCCGGCGCCGACTTCCTCTCCGACGTATGTCAAGAGTGGGAAGCCGCGGCACTCGCTGCGCAATCGCCGGCGACACGCGTCGTGCTCGCGCGCACGGGCATCGTGCTCTCCACGGCTGACGGCGCCCTCGCGAAGCTCGCGCTCCCTCTCAAGCTCGGGCTCGCCGGGCCGGTCGGCTCCGGTCGTCAGTGGTGGAGCTGGATCAGCCTGCACGACCAGGTTCGAGCGATTCGCCACCTGATCGAGGCCGAGGGGCTCGAGGGCCCGGTAAATCTCGTGGCCCCGACGCCGGTTAGAAACGCCGACTTCATGCGCGCAGCGGGTCGCGTCGTCGGCCGCCCAACGTTCCTCAGGGCCCCCGCGTTCGGCCTGCGCCTCGCCTTCGGGGAGATGGCTGACCGGCTGCTGCTCGCCAGCACGCGTGCGGTCCCGACCAAGCTTGGGGAGAGCGGGTTCGTCTTCGAAGACCCCGAGCTCGAGCCGGCTCTCTCGCGGATCTTCGACGCGTGAGAGGGCTCCGACCGCACACCGCCGGGTCTAGCCCGCGGTCGGCTCGTCCTCGGCAAGCACGCGACGCGCGATCCTGAACGCCGACACCGCCGCGGGCACTCCAGCGTAGACGCCGACCTGGATCAAGGTCTCCCGAATCTCCTCGAGCGAGCAGCCGTTACGAAGCGCTCCGCGGAAGTGCAGCTCGAACTCCTCGCCGCGGTTCAGGGCTGCGAGCATGCAGAGGTTGTTGAGACTTCGCTGCTTCAGCGAGAGGCCGTCCCGCCCCCAGCACGCGCCCCAGCAGTACTCGGTAACGATGCGCTGGAAGTCCGCGTTGAAGTCGTCGACGTTGGTGATCGCCTTGTCGACGTACTCGTCGCCAAGCACCTGGCGGCGGATGGAAAGGCCCGTTTGGTATGTCTCCTCAGACATCGTCTCTCCTCATCGTGGTTGGACGAACGACAGGAGGATACGCGCCGACCCGCCCTCGTCGTCCATCGCCAGCAGCAACGCGATGCGAACTGCGAGCCAGCCGGCGCCGAGCGCGGGCGAGCGGCCCTAGGCGGCCGGCTGGCGGGGCGCCGTATCCCGGAGATCGTCGCGGCGAAGCGCCAGCAACGTGGCCAGGAGCGCAATGGCCACGAAGCCGATGGCAACCCAGAACGCGAGGCTGAACCCTGCCGTCAGCGCCGTAGACCACTCGCCGCCGGCCTCCAGCACGGTCTCGGTGCGCGTGTTCGCCACGGTCACGAGCACGGCCAGACCGAGAGCTCCACCCACCTGCTGGCTCGTGTTGATCAACCCCGACGCGAGCCCGGCCTCCTTCCCGGTCACCCCCGCAAGCGCGGCGATGGACACGGGAACGAACGAGAAGCCGATCCCCACTCCGACGAGGAGGAAGCCCGGCAGCAGATCCGTGAGGTAAGACCCGTCCTCCGAGACCTGCGTGAAGTACGCCAGACCCAGGCCGAGGAGTGTCAGGCCAAAGGTGAGGGCCGGTTTGACGCCGATCCGCGTCACGACCCCCTGCGAGACACCTGACGCAGCGATAGCAGTGAGCGAGACAGCCAGGTACCCGATCCCCGTCTTCAGGGCCGAGAAACCCAGCACCTGTTGCTGGTAGAGCGAGAGCAGGAAGAACGTTCCGAAGATCGCCGTCCCGAGTCCGAAACCGACGAGGTTGGCGGCGGCGGGCGTCCGTTTTCGGAAGAAGCTCAACGGCACGAGTGGTGAGGCAACTCGCGTTTCGATCACGATGAACGTGGCCATGAGCACGCCGGAGGCCACGAGGCAGCCGATCGTCTGCGCCGAGGCCCAACCGACGGAGGTCGTCTGCGTAACCGCGAAGACGAAGAGCATCAGGCTCGCCGTCACCGTGACTGCGCCACCAGCGTCGAAGTCGCGTCCGAGGTCGCCCACTCGGCTCTCCTTGACGAAGATCGGAACGAACGCGAGCGTGCCGATTGCGATTGGAACGTTGATGAAGAAGATCCACTCCCAGCCGATGAACTCAGCGAACACGCCGCCGAGAAGCACGCCGAGCGCAGCTCCGGAGCCTCCGATTGCGCCAAGCACCCCGAGCGCCTTGTTGCGCTCGGGGCCTTCCCGAAAGGTGACGCTCACGATCGAGAACACCGAAGGCGCAAGCACTGCAGCTGCGAGGCCCTGGAGCGCGCGCCCGACGATCAACATTCCCGACGTGGTCGCAAACCCGCATAGCAGAGAGAAAGCGCCGAACAGGATGAGGCCGATGATGAACATTCGCCGCCGGCCGAGGATGTCGCCGGCCCGGCCACCCAGGAGGAGAAAGCCGCCGAACGTGAGTCCGTAGGCGGTCACGACCCACTGGAGATTCTCGGCTGCGAAGCCGAGATCAGCCTGGATCGTCGGCAACGCGACGTTCACGATCGCGGTGTCGAGAATCACCATCAGGTAGGCGACGCTGAGAACGGCGAGCGCCTTCCAACGGCGAGCATCGGGTGCGGTTGTGGATTCGATCGGGTTCCCTCGCTACGGTGAGCGCTATGACGCGTATAGGCCCTAGGCCGCAGCGTGGCCCGCTTCGATCGGGCCCGGCGAGCCTACACCGGGTCCGCGAACCTGACGGCCGCTCGGCCTGCCTGCGTCGTCGGCCGAGGCGATAGGTTGCTCTCATGAGACGACGCGCGGCGCCGGTAAGAGAACAAGCGTGCGACTAGGTCTGAGCACGGGCGGCGGTGACGCTCCTGGACTCAACGCTGCGATCAAGGCGGTCGTGATGACAGCGCTCGAAGGCGGCGACGAGGTGATCGGTATCCGCTGCGGCTACGAGGGGTTGCTCGCGGACGCCGGAATCGTCGAGCTGGATCGGGCCGCCGTCCGCGGAATTGCGCACCAGGGTGGGACGATCATTGGAACGACCAACCGCGGCAATCCGTTCGCATGGCCGGTTGATGGCGAGGACGGCCGCGCCGAGCAGGACCGCTCCGCCGAGCTGATCGAGGCGTTTCGGCGAGAGGCCCTGGACGCGCTCATCGCGATTGGCGGAGATGGCAGCTTGGGCTTTGCGCTGGAGCTCTCGCGCAAGGGTCTCGACGTCGTTGGCGTCCCGAAGACGATCGACAACGACGTCGGCGGCACCGTGCATACGTTTGGCTTCAACACGGCGGTCTACGTCGCGACCCAGGCGCTGGACCGACTCCACTCGACGGCCGAGGCGCATGGACGCGTGATGGTCGTCGAGGTGATGGGTCGGAATGCCGGGTGGATCGCGCTCCACGCGGGTGTCGCTGGCTCGGCCGACGTGATCCTCCTGCCCGAGATTCCGTACTCGATCGAGCGCGTCTGCGCCAAGATCGACGAGCGCGAGCGCTCGGGCCGGGGCTTCTCGATCGTCGTCGTCGCCGAGGGAGCCTGCCCATTGGCAGGCGGCGAGCATTACCTCTCCTCGCAGGCGCCGGGGCAGCCGGTTCGACTAGGCGGGATCGGCGACGTCGTCGCGAGCGCAATCGCTACGACGACCGGCAAGGAGACGAGGACGGTCGTGCTCGGACATCTTCAACGCGGTGGTGCGCCCACAGCGTTCGATCGCCTGCTGGCGCTCCGGTTCGGAGCCGCGGCGGTCCGTGCGGCAAGGGACGGTCGTTTTGGGTCGATGGTTTCCTACCAACCTCCAAACGTCACGGTGGTCCCGCTCGAAGAGGCGCTCGGGCAGCCGAGTCAGGTGCCGCTCGACGGCGACACGGTCGCTACCGCCCGCAACCTCGGCGTTTGCCTTGGCGACTAGGCATTGATGACCGTGTGCTGGGCGCCGCCCACGGCCTGCGTGGTTCGACTACGGTGATGTGCCTCGACGATGCCTGAGTTCGAGTCTCACGAGGCAGACAGCGACCCGGTGGTGACGCCTCGTGCTGAGCCTACTGACGAGAAGCCGTCGTTTCGGGAACGCCTGCGCGGGCGCTGGGACGGGCTCGACACCTGGGCACGCGGTGCCGTGGTCGCCGCTGTCAGCGGCATTCTCGTGCTCGGGATCGGCACGATCATCGGCAAGGTCGCTGAGTTCGACGAGGTCCTCGACGCGATCCTCTCGGCCTCTCCCGCCTGGCTCGCGGTGTGTTTCGCCGGCGAGGTATTGGCGTATCTCGGGTACATACTCGTGTTTTGGGGATCGGCGCGGGCTGCGGGCGGCCCACGCATCCCGTTTGGCGTCGTGACGCACGGCGTGTTCGTGGCGTTCGGCGCCTACGCGGCTGCGAACGCTGCAGGCGGGCTCGCAACGAACTTCTGGATCCTCCGTGAAGCAGGCGCCAGCACGCGCTCCGCGGTAAGACGGGTTCTTGCCCTCAACACGCTGCTGTACGCGGTCTTCGGCGTCGGCGCACTCGTAGCCGCGATCCTCGTCGCGGCTGGCATCAGCGACGCCCCACTCGGAATGGCGCTGCCGTGGCTGATCATCGTCCCGCCTTGCCTGGTCCTCGGCGTCTGGCTGAGCGGGTCGGCGACGGGCTACCGCATTGCGGGACAGGAGATGCGCAGAGCCGCGACAAGACTGTTCGGCGACGCGGTTGCGTCGACGATCCTCGTCCGTCACATGGCTGCGGCGCCACGCACACATAAGGCCGCCCTGGCCGGGCCGGTGTTGAACTGGGGCGGCGAGATCCTCTGTCTATGGGCTTCGCTCCGTGCGTTCGGCGTGAACCTCGGGTTGCCGCAGCTGATACTCGTGTACGCGGCGGCGTACGTCGTAACGCTCCTACCATTACCGGCCGGTGGCGTCGGCGCGATCGACGCCTCGCTGGCGTTCGGGCTCCACGCCGTTGGCGTCGAGCTCGCGCCGGCCCTGCTCGCCACGTTCGCGTACCGATTCTTCAGCTACTGGCTCGAGATCCCGCCCGCGCTCGTCGCTATCTCGGCCCTCCCGCGACTGCGGCGCAACCTCGCGGAGGTGCGAACCACCCAGGAGCCCGCACCCGACCCGGGGCTCACAGAACGAATGAGCCCGGCCTGATCAAAGACAGGCCGGGCCCGAAGTACTGTCACCGAGGCGTACTCGGTGGGGAGGGACTCCTAGGCGGCTTTGGCCGCGACGCCCGCCGCCGTGTTCCGGTCGAGCTCGATCTCGATCCGCCGTTCGCGATCGGCGCGGCGGCGGATGATGTCGGGTGAGCCGTGCACTGCGACAACGCGCGTCGCGCGGAGTTCGTTCCACAGCTCGTCAATCTGCTCTGTGAGCTGTGCGACCATCTCGGCGTCGCTCTCGCCGCTAGCGAGCTCTCGCCAGAGGTGCGTGCGTCGCTCGGTCAGCTCCGTAATGTCGTTCTTGATCTCGTCGATAGGTCTCATGGACAGCTACCTCCTTCGCCGAACAGCCCTGCTCAGCGCCATAACTTGTAAAAGTATAGCTGCGGGCGATGCGAACGGCAAGAAACCGAAGCATCACCCGAGCCTCAAACCGGCAAGAAGATACGCACACGCCAGCGTGCGATACGGCGCAAAACGCTCGCCAAGCTGCCTTGCCGCCGACTCGTCAACCGGTTCGCCGTCAGTGTAGAAGCGCTCGAGTGCGCGGCGCACGCCAAGGTCGCCGGCGGGCCAGACGTCTCCACGACCCAGGTGCCGGGCGAGGAACCACTCGGCCGTCCATCTGCCGACGCCCGGTAGCGCGGTGAGCGCGTCGACCACATCCGCGTCGCTGAGCGCGGCGAGCGTGCCGAAGTCGAGCTCGCTGCGCGCGATCTCGACCACGAAGCGCGCCTTGCTGCGAGAGAGCCCGAGCTCTCGGAGCTCCGCCACCGACGCGTCAGCCATCGAGTCCGGGCTCGGAAACATGTACACGGGGCCGCACGGCTCGCCGAAACGCTCCACGATCCGGTTGCGGACCGCCAGAGCGGCGTGCAGCGAGATCTGCTGCGCGGTGATCGACGTCACGAGCATCTCGAACGGGTCCGGCACCAGGAACGGGCGCAGACCGCGCAGCGCCCGCGTCAGGCGCGCGATCACGGCGTCGGCCGCGACGTGCTGCTCGAAGCTGTCGACGGCGAACCCTGCTCCAAGAATGTGGCGAAACATCGATGCCTCGGCGGCTCCACGAGGCTCCACGGTGACGCCGCCGGCCACCGGCCGGGCAACGACCGCCCGGCCCGAGATCGCCCGGACGAGGCCTCCCTCGGCGAGCCCGTTCACCCGATCCGGCCCGAGCGCGGCGATCCTCTCCACCGTGCGCGCGAAGTCGAACGGCTCCGGGATCGAGACGACCACGCCGCAGCGTACCCTCGAGGCGCCGCGTGCCACGGCGCTCGCGCCCGTTCACCGAAGATTAAGCCGCGCTCAACACGCGCAAAGGCATGCTGGGTCGAGACGTGAAGGATCGGAGCCGACTCGCAGTCGCCATCGCCGCCGCCAGCGTTGCCTTGATCGCAGCCGGGTGCGGTGCGAGCACGGGGACGGAGGAGGCCACGCAGGCCGGCCCTGCGAGCCACGAGGCCGGTCTGCTCGACGCGCTGATCGGGCCCGGCGCCGAGGCGGACGCTGCGATCACCGAGATCCTCGACGCCGACGACCGGCGCTTCGTCGCGCCGTTCATTGACCTGCTGCGGATGCACGAGCTCGGCCACGTCGCGCGCGTGCGGCGCGAGCCGAACCTCACCGCGTTGCGGCAGCTGAGCGGACAGGATTACGGTCTCGACTGGGACGCGTGGGTCGAGTGGTACGGGGCGACCGGCCTGGAGCCGCCGCCTGGCTTCACGGGCTGGAAGGGGGAGCTGCTGGGGCGCATCGACGATGGATTCGCCGAGTTCCTGCGAGAGGGTGCACCCGCGAGCGAGCGTGTGGAGGAGGTCGTGTGGGGAGGCGTGGCCGTCGACGGGATTCCGGCGCTCCACCAGCCGCTCCTGCTCGCGCCCGAGGAAGCCGACTACATCACGCCCGAGGAGCCGGTCTTCGGTGTCTCCCTCAACGGCGAGTCGCACGCGTACCCGCTGCGGATCCTCGATTGGCACGAGCTCTTGAACACGACGGTTGGTGGGGTCCCGCTGTCGCTCGCCTACTGCACGCTCTGCGGGTCGGGGATCGCATACGACGGACGCGCGAGCGACGGAACGACGTACACGTTCGGCTCGTCGGGACTGCTGTTTCGCTCGAACAAACTGATGTACGACCGCGAGACCCGAACGCTGTGGAACCAGTTCACAGGTGAGCCGGCGTTTGGCACGCTAGCTGGCACCGACGTCACGCTCGAGCGCCTGCCAGTGGTACTGACCAGCTGGGAAGCCTGGCTCGAGCAGCATCCCGACACACGCGTCCTCAGTCTCGAAACCGGCTACGTGCGCCCGTACAGCCTCGGCGAAGCGTACGGTTTGTACTTCGGCTCCGACGACACGATGTTCCCCGTGTGGCAGCGCCGCGACGATCTCGACACGAAGGAGCGCGTGTTCGGGCTGGAGTCCGACGGCACGACGAAGGCGTATCCGCTTGCAACGCTCGTCGAGGAACGAGTCGTAAACGACGCCCTGGCCGGTGAGCCGAACGTGATCGTCGCGACGCGCGGCACGGTCGATGTCTGGCCCGAGGGCGCGACCTACGAGGCCGGCGGAGAGGTACGGGCATACGCGCGCGCCGGACACACGTTCGTGGCCGGGCCGGACGCAGACTCGCTCACGGACGAGAACGGCAGCCCTTGGGAGGTCACGGAGGAAGCGCTCGTGGGACCAGACGGCGAGCGGCTCGAGCGGCTCGCCGGGCAGCTCGCGTACTGGTTCGGGTGGTACGCCTTCTACCCGCGAACCGAGATCTACGACGGAACGAGCACGGCGCGACCCTCGACAGAGCCGGACCTGAGCTCCGACATCGCTCGCTCGGCGTCCTCGAGCGGATAGGGCTGCACCCGACTCGTTACGACGCCTTCGTGCGCAAGCCGCACGACATCCTGTAGGTCGGCCACGGAGCCCGCGAGCACGGTCGTCAGAGACGCTTCAGGCGCGAGCGTCCAGAATCCGAACGGCAGCGTTCCCTGCGCAAGACCAAGCAGTGCCATCACACCCCGGCGAGCGACGAGAGAGGCGCCGAGCGCCAGCGTGTCGTCGCTGCCGACGAAGTCGATCACAGCGCTCGCACCTCGCCCCCCGCTGGCCTCCTCGACGGCTTCTCGCGCCTCAGCCGGCTCGACAGCAAGGGCCGCTCCAAGTTCGGTGGCCCGAGTCCGGGCGCGCTCGCGCGGATCGATGGCGACGATGCTCGCTCCGGTCAGGTGCCCGAGCAGCTGGAGAGCGAACTCGCCGAGCCCACCGATTCCCATCACCGCGGCCAGGTGGCCAGCGCCCACCGAGGGCGCCACGCGCTTCACCGCCCCGTACGCGGAGAGCGCCGCACACCCGAAGGGACTCGCTGCGAGAGGCTCGAGCTCGCCGAGGGGGACGACATGCCGCCTGTGCGGAACGAGCATCAGCTCGGCGAAGCCTCCATCGCATGTCGCACCGGCCTCGTCTCCGTCCGGACAGAGCTGCTCGTGCCCACTCACACACCACTCGCAGTGACCACACCCCCAGCCGACCATCACCGCCACGCCGTCGCCCGCGCGAAGGCCGCTGACGTCCGGGCCCATCGCTTCGACGACACCGGCGACCTCGTGCCCGAGCGTGACCGGCTTGGAGACGAAGCCCGGAAACTCGCCGTCGACGATGTGGAGGTCGGAGCGGCAAACGCCGGCTCCCGCGACCCTAACGAGCACCTCGTCACCGCGTGGCTCTCGAAGGTCGACCTGTTCGAGCCGAACCTGCTGCTCGTCCGGGTAGAAGCGCACGGCACGCATGGCGACAGTCTGCCGCAGACTTCGGTAGGCCGGCGGCCCGGACCGTCAATCAGCCGGCGCCGAGGGGGTGCGGTAGCGGGAAGGCCGCACGTCGCTACTCTCGCAACTGATGCCCGGCCGCAGTGCCACATCCATCGTCCTCGCAGCGCTGCTTGCTGCGGCGGTCGCCGTGGCGTTCGCTGATAGCTCGATCGTGGTGCTCGCGCTACCGGACCTGTACTCGGAGTTCGACACGACCATCCCCGGCATCTCGTTCGTCGTTACGACGTACAACCTCGTAGTCGCGGTCGGGGCGTTCCTGCTCCTTCCGTTCTCGAGCAGATTCCGGCCGCAACGGCTCGCGTTCGCGGGGCTCCTGGTCTTCGGTGCTGCATCGATTGGCTGCGCGGCCTCGGACGGGCTCGCGATGCTGATCGCGTTCCGGGCCGTCCAGGGGTTCGGGGCCGTACTCCTCCTCGTCGCCTCGCTCCCGCTTCTGATCGCACTGTTCGGTGACACGCGGCGAGGCATAGCCGTCTGGACATTGGCCGGCACGCTCGGAACCGCGCTCGGCCCCGCGCTCGGCGGTGCCCTGACGGAGGCGTTCGACTGGCGCGCCATCTTCATTGCCCAGGCACCGGTCGCATTCCTCGCGCTGCTGGCAACGGCCAGGCGCTATCGGGGAGAGCTACCGACGGAAGCGCGCACGAACAACGCGCCCCCGGCACCGGCCGCGAACACGGCCCTTGGTCTGCTGTTCGGCGCCCTGGTCGGCGCCCTCTTCCTGGGAGTCTTGCTGCTCGTCGCTGTCTGGGGCCTGTCGCCGCTCGCCGGCGCTGCCGTCGTCAGCGCGCTCCCGCTCGGAACGATCGCGGCACGGCTCGTGAGCCCACTCGTACCTGCTCGGGCCGCCACGATGTCGGGCGCCGTCCTCCTCGCCCTCGGACTCGCGGGTCTGGCTCTTCTGCCGTCGACCCAGCTCATCTATCCAGCGCTCGCGCTGGCGCTGTGCGGCGTGGGCCTGGGGCTGGCGGTTCCAGTGCTCTCGGATGTCTCGATCAGCGTCGAACATGGGCTCGTGCACAGCGGGGCCTGGTCGATCGGAGCCCGTCATATCGGACTCGTCGCCGCGCTCGTGCTGGTCGCACCTCTGCTTGCCTGGGAACTCGAGCGTGGCGGTGAACGCGCCACCCTGGCGGGAACCGCCGTGATTCTCGACGCACCGGTCCCGCTCACTGACAAGGTGCCGCTCGCACTCGACCTGCGCGAGGAGTTCGAGAAGACGCCACGGGGGCAGGTTCCCGACCTTGCGAGCGCCTTCGCCGATCACGTCAGCGAGGACGCGCCAAGCGTGGCCGCCATGCAGGAATCACTGCTCGGCGCGATCGAGGACGTGCTCACGCGGAGCTTTCGAAGCTCGTTCGCGCTCTCGGCGCTGTTCGCATTGCTGGCTCTGATCCCCATGCTCTTCGTGCCGTACGCCCGTCGAAAGAACGCGGCATGAAACACGTCGCCGGACTCATTGCGCTGGCCGCGCTCATGCTCGGAGGCGTTGGGCTCATCGCGGTCGAGCTCACACAGGGAGCGCGTACGTATGGCACGCCCGAGTTTCAGGACCCCTGTGAGCCGCGTATGCAGTTCCAGGGCGAGGGGCTCGAGGGGACGCTCCAGCGGATCGCTCTCGACGGCCTCGACGGGGCGGCATGCTCACTCTCGATCGGGCGTGAAGAGCTCGTCTTATCCTTCATTCCGAGCATCGCGCCCGAGGAAGTCGAGTGGACGGACGAGGTGATCGCCGAAGCGCTGCGCGACGGCTTCAGTCGAGCGATCGACGAAGCCGAGGGTCGCGGCACGCTCGGGGGGCTCCCGGCCGACCTGCTCCGGGGAGCCGTCGATCGGGCGCCGCTCGAGTTTCTCGTCGACGGCGGCGGCGGGATTGCCGACGCGCTGAGCCAGGCCGCTGACCCGATCGATCCCGACGAGCTTGGCGAAGCGATCCGTCAGGCGCTGCTAGGAGCGATCGACAGCGCCCGAGCCAACAGCTCGCTCGGCCGGTTTGAGGCGTTCGCCCTGCGAGAGACCGTCGAGCTCCTGCCCGTCGCGCTGTTCACGGAGATTGGCCTCTCGATCGCTCAGACCCTTGCTGACGAGCCGTTCCCCTGGGATCAAGAGACGCTGATCGACGCTGTCCGCACCGGGATAATCTCGACGATCGATCGTGCCGAAGAGGACGGGTCCCTACCCTCGCTCGCGGCGGGACCGTTGCGCGAGATCGTGAAACGCCTGCCGGTGTCGGAGCTCATCGGCATCGGCGGGACGATCGCCGGTTTCGTCGGCTAGCCGTCGGGCGCGCGGGCCGTGCCAACGAGCCACGTCGATTCGAGCCGAGCCGAGCCCAGCCGAGGCGCGCGGAGCCGTCTACGCTGGGCCGGTGTCGGCTGGCCCGCGCGGATCGAACGGCGTCCCGGGACAAGCACCCCAGAGCCCGCGCTCCATCTCGTTCGCAACCGTGGAGGCCTCGAGGAGCTCGGTGGCAAAGATTCCCTCCTGACCGTCGAAGAACCACACGGTGGCTGACCCGCGCCGCACAAGCTCGACATTCAGGTTTTCGCTGTCGACGTGGACGTAGCGCAACAGGCGCCCGAACTCGTCTTCCTCATCGAGGAGTGGATCGCCTACGAGCAGCACCTCGCCGCCTCGGTCTACGTAGCTGCGGAGTGAGTCTCGTGCTTCGTCGGCGTAGCACTCCTTGTCCTCGCCACCCTCCGGAGCGTCGATCTGCACGAGCCCTACGCGCCGACCGTCGTCGAGCTCGAGGGTGTCGCCGTCGACGACGCGCGCGACGACGACGAGCTCGCCGTCAGGCACGACCTCGTCGACCGCATCGGCGTCGAGCGGTGGCTCGGACTCCTCCTCGCCTGGCGCGGGCGGCCCGGCGTTCTCCAGTGCATCTTCGGCCAGCGCCTCCTCATCACTCGGAGCGATCAGGGGCTCCTCATCACTTGACGAGCCGCAGGCGCTGAGGACGAGCGCCGCGACCGCGAGAGCCGCGACGAGGGAGGCCAGCCGGAACCTGCTCGTGAGCAGTCCGGGGCGAGCGGGGGGGCAGCGCCTTGTGTCCAACACACGGCAATTCTGCACGAACGGCGCCGGGCCGGTCGGCTCGAGGCTCGATCGACGCGGCGTGAGCCATCGTCTCGAAAGGTTGCACGCGCGCACGCTGAGGCTCGGCGCACGCGAACGGGGCGGCCGAAGTCCCGGCCGCGTGGGTTGGCGCTAGGCGTGCGCAGGCTCGACGACCGTCGAGCGCTCGCGCGGTGACTCGGCAAGTTGTTGAAGCGACGGCCCGACGGAGCCGCGCGCGCGGCCACGCCCGGCAGCGCGAACGGCGCGCGCGTACGCCGCCGACGCTGTGTCGCCACCACCCATGACCTCGCCGGTCGACTTCATCTCGGCACTGCGATCGGCCGCACCAGGGAAGCGGTCGTCGGGGAACACAGCCTCTTTGGCCCAGACGCGCGTCGGATGCACGCGCTCCGGTAGCTGAAGCTCTTCGAGCGACGCGCCGAGCATCAGCCGGCACGCGTGGTGAACGAGCGAGACTCCGGTCGCCTTCGCGATGAACGGCACTGTGCGGGAGGCTCGGGGGTTTGCTTCGATCACGAGCAGCTCCCGATCCTTGAGAGCGAGCTGGAGGTTGACGAGCCCGCGGGCGCCGAGTCCGGGCGCGAGCGCGCTCGCAAGCTCGCGCACCTGGCTCTCGACCTCGGGGGTCACCGACGGCCCGGGTACGACGCAGGCCGAATCGCCCGAGTGCACGCCCGCCGGCTCCACGTGCTCGAGGATTCCCGCAACCCAGGCGTTCTCGCGATCGCAGAGGAGATCCACATCGAGCTCGATGGCCTCCTCGAGAAACTGATCGACCAACGAGGGCTCCCGGATCTCGAGCTCTTCGGGGCCGTACACGACCCGCATCCCCCTACCGCCCAGCACGTAGTGCGGCCGCACGAGGACCGGATAGCCGACCTCGGCGGCGACGGCCAAAGCTTCGTCGCGAGTATCAGCCACCCCCCACCGGGGCGCCGCGATACCGAGGCGGTCGAGCAACTCGCCGAACTTGCCGCGATCCTCCGCAGCTTCGATCGCCGGCAGGGGGTCGCCCAGCAGCGGCACACCAGCGGCCGCGAGCGCTTCGGCAATGCGCAGGGGCGTCTGCCCGCCGAGGGTGACGACGACCCCGAGCGGCTGCTCGATCGCGCACACATCGAGAACGCGCTCTACCGTCACCGGCTCGAGGTAGAGACGATCGGACGTGTCGTAGTCGGTCGACACGGTCTCCGGGTTCGAGTTGACCATCACCGCGTCGTGTCCGAGTCGTTGGAAGGCCTGAACGGCGTGCACGCAGCAGTAGTCGAACTCGATTCCCTGCCCGATCCGGTTCGGCCCAGAGCCGAGGATGATGACCGTGCCGTCAGCAGCAGGCTCTGTCGGATCGCCGTCCTCGTACGAGAGGTAGAAGTACGGTGTGCGCGCCTCGAACTCGGCGGCGCAGGAGTCGACGGCCAGGCGACCGGGCGTGCTCCGCTCCGCGCGAACATCCGCCTCGCTCACCCCGAGCACGGCCGCCACGCGGGAGTCGGGTAGGCCGAAGCGCTTTGCGCTCGCGACGTCGCGCGAGGCGCGCAGGGTGTCCTCCGCCTCGCGGATCGCTTCGAACTCGGCCTCGAAGTACGGGTGCAGGCCCGGGATCTCGGGGAAGTCGAGGTTCTTCTCGAGCCCCTCGAGCGCCTTGAGGAACGCCTCAGGAAACGTACGACCCAGGCCGAGCGCCTCGCCGACAGCCTGCATCTCGGTCCCGAGCTTGCCGGAGGCGAGTGGGAACTTCTCGAAATCGAAGCGCGGCCCCTTGACGGCCACGTAGTCGAGTGCCGGCTCGAACGCCGCACTCGACTTGCCGGTGATGTCGTTGGGCAGCTCGTCGAGCGTGTAACCGATCGCGAGCAGCGCCGCGAGCTTGGCGATCGGGAAGCCCGTGGCCTTCGAGGCGAGAGCCGAGGAGCGCGACACGCGCGGGTTCATCTCGATCACCACGAGCTCCTCGGTATCCGGCTCGTAGGCGAACTGCACGTTGGCGCCGCCCGTCGCGACCCCAACGGCTCGCGCAGCAGCGAACGCCGCATCGCGCAGTCGCTGATAGGCGGCGTCGGGCAGCGTCTGCTGCGGCGCCACCGTCCAGGAGTCGCCGGTGTGAACACCCATCGGGTCGAGGTTCTCGATCGAGCAGACGACGACGCAGTTTCCGGCGGCGTCTGACATCACCTCGAGCTCGAACTCCTGCCAGCCGCGAACCGACTGCTCGACGAGCACCTGGTTGATCGGGCTCGCGTCGAGTCCCTGGCGGATCTGCTCCACGAGCCCGTCCCAGGTCTCGGCGAGACCGCCGCCCTTGCCGCCAAGCGTGAACGCAGGGCGAACGACAGCGGGACACGGTGTGTCGGCGGGCAACTCGTCGAGCGATGTGACGATCACGCTGTGGGGAACGCCCAGACCGGCGTCGCGCATCACGTCTCGGAAGACCAGACGATCCTCGGCGCGCCGGATCGCATCGACGTCGGCGCCGATCAGCTCGACGCCGTGCTCTGCGAGCACACCGTCTGCCGCGAGCTCCATCGCGAGATTGAGTGCGGTCTGGCCCCCGAGTGTCGGCAGCAGCGCGTCGGGGCGCTCCCGCGCGATGACCTGTGCCACCGATTCGGCATCGAGCGGCTCGATGTAGGTCGCGTCGGCCCATTCGGGGTCGGTCATGATCGTGGCCGGGTTGGAGTTGACGAGCGCCACCCGCAGGCCTTCGGCCCGCAGCACGCGGCACGCCTGCGAGCCGGAGTAGTCGAACTCGCACGCCTGCCCGATTCGAATCGGCCCGGACCCGATGATCAGCACGCTCTCGAGATCTAGGCGCCTTGGCATGTCTCCGCAATCCGATCGAAGAAGGGCAACGCATCATGTGGCCCCGGTGCGGCCTCGGGATGGAACTGGAGCGAGAAGAAGTCCTCGCCCTCGAGCCCCTCGACGGTGTCGTCGTTCAGCGACACGTGGCTCACCTCTGCGCGGTCGCCGGGATCGACCGCGAAGCCGTGGTTCTGAACCGTCACGAGCACACGGCTGCTCTTCCGCACACGCACGGGATGATTCGCACCGCGGTGGCCGAACGGCAGCTTGTATGTCTTCATGTCGAGCGCGAGACCGAGCAGCTGGTGTCCGAGGCAGATGCCGAACACCGGGCACTGACCGACGAGCCCGCGGATCGTGTCGACCGAGTCGCCGAGCTGCGCAGGGTCGCCGGGCCCGTTGCCGATGAGAATGGCCTGCGGCTTCGTCTCGAGAATCTGATCCGCAGTCCAGGTCGGCGGGACCACCGTGACCCGCAGCTCCCGGTCGACGAGGTTCTGGATGATCGAGCGCTTGCAGCCGAAATCCATGAGCGCGACCGCCTTCCCCTCCCCGACCACGTACGAGTCGCGGGTGGCTGCGTCGATCGCCAGTGGCGGAGCGAGCAGGCTCTCGCCCACGCCGCGCTCGTAGTCGAGGTGTGGCTCCGCCCTGGCCGCGGCGAGCAGGTCGTCGGTCGACCCGGCACCGAGTGCGCAGCGCATGGCCCCCTGCGAGCGGACGTGCCGCACGAGCGCGCGGGTGTCGACCTCGTCGAGCGCCACGACGTCTCGTTCGCTGAGCCAGCCCGACCAGGCGGGGCGCGAGCGGCGCATGATCACGCCGCGTGTCCAGACGCGGTCGGACTCGACGCGTTCGTCGGCGACGCCGTAGTTCCCGATCAGTGGGTAGCTGAAGACGAGCACCTGCGCGTGGTAGCTCGGATCGGTGACGGCCTCCTGGTAGCCGGCCATGGTTGTCGTGAAACAGATCTCGCCGGTCGAGGTGCCGTGAGCACCAACGGAGCGGCCCGAGAACGTGGTTCCATCTTCGAGAACAAGCTGTGCCTCATGCATGCGGTTGCATTATACGCAGATTCCTGCATAATAGGCAAGAGATGTTTGCTACGACCATCATCGGTGCGTCCGGCTACTCGGGGCAGGAGACCCTCGACCGCGTGCTCGGGCACCCCGAGCTCGAACTCGTTGCTCTTGGCTCCGACACGTATGCGGGACAGCCTGCGGCGAGCCTCGACCCGAGACTTGGGCGCCCTGGCGACTCGATTCCCTCGTTCGTCAGCACTGCCGACGCGCTCGCAACGCCGGCCGACGTCGTCTTCCTCTGCCAGGGACACGAGGAAGCCGCCGCGTTCGAGCCTCCGGCCGACGGCGTCGTCGTCGACCTCTCGGGCGCACATCGCCTGACCGACCCGACTGCCTACGACGCCTGGTACGGCTTCGCTCACCCGCGCCCCGGCGAGCTCGGCTCCTGGTCATACGCGGTGCCCGAGCTCTCGCCGCCCGCAGGTCGGCTGATCGCGAACCCGGGTTGCTACGCGATCGCGACGATTCTCGCCCTCGCTCCGCTCGTCGATGCCATCGATCCGGCGACGGTCGTCGTCGACGCGAAGTCGGGTGTCTCGGGCGCGGGTCGAGTGCCGAAAGACGCCTCGCACGCGGGCGGCGTGCTCGAAAACTTCAAGCCCTACCGGATCGGCAACCACCAGCACGAGCCCGAGATCGCGCAGGCCCTCGGCTTCGATGTGTGCTTCGTCCCCCATCTGCTGCCGATCCGGCGCGGCATCATCGCCACCTGCTACGTCCAGCCCCGTGGCGACGCCGACCTGAGAGCGCTGCTGACGGACGCCTACGCCGAGGCGCCGGCGGTCAACGTTCTTCCCGAAGGGATCGCCCCTGAGCTCGGCCGCGTCCAGCAGACTGATGCAACGGAGCTCGGCGTCTTCCACGACCAGGCGACCGATCGCGCGATCGTGATCGCCGCGATCGACAACCTCGGCAAGGGCGCGGCCGGCTCCGCAGTGCAGAACGCCAACCTCGCGCTCGGCCTCGAGCCGACGAGCGGACTCAGGCTCGCAGGGGTCCTCGTATGAGGCGCCACCCTTCGTACACAGAGGGCTCGGCATGAGCGTCACGGCCGCACATGGTTTCGTCGCGAGCGGCATGCATTGCGGCATCCGCCGGAAGAAGCCCGACCTGTGCATCGTTCGCTCGCTCGAGCGGGCCGTCGGCGGCGGCATGTTCACGCGCAACCAGGTGAAGGCGGCACCGGTGCTCCTCAACCAGGGGCATCTGGCGCAGGCGGCACCGCAAGCGATCGTCGCGAACTCGGGCGTCGCGAACGCGGCAACGGGTGAGCGCGGCAACATCAACGCCCTCGCGACGGCGACAGAGGCCGCGCGCCTGCTCGAGCTTCCAACCGAGGAGGTCCTGGTTCTGTCGACCGGTGTCGTCGGCGTCCAGCTCCCGATGGGAACCTTGCTGCCGGCCCTGCCGGCGGCCGTCGAGGCCCTTTCCCCCGACGGCGGGCCTGACGCGGCCGTGGCGATCATGACGACCGATACCCGCCCGAAGGAGATGACCGTCGTCTGCGACGGCTTCACCGTCGGAGGCATGGCCAAGGGGTCGGGGATGATCCATCCGGACCTCGCCACGATGCTCGCTGTGATCACGACTGACTATCCGCTCGCGGCGGGCGAGCCCACGGAGCTCCTCCGCCCGATCGTGAACAGAACATTCAACGCGATCACGATCGACGGCGACTGCTCGACGAACGACACCGTGCTGTTGCTCGCAAACGGCGCCAGCGGCGTCGAGCGCAGCAGCGCGCACGACGCGGAGTTTGCGGCTGCGCTGCTCACGGTCTGCGAGACGCTCTCGCGCGAGATTGTCGCTGACGGCGAGGGAGCGACGGTCATCGCGACGATCACCGTCAGTGGCGCGGTCGACGACGCGCAGGCGAGGGCGATCGCCCAACGCGTTGCGATCTCGCCGCTCGTCAAGACCGCGCTCTTCGGCCACGACCCGAACTGGGGTCGCGTGCTCGTGGCCGCGGGCTCGGCGCCGTTCGAGGGACGCTATGCCGACGTCCAGGCCGAGCGCGCCTCGCTGAGCTACAACGGGACGTCCGTCCTGCGCAACGGCTCGCCAGAGGATGTCCGCCCGGACGTCTCGGGCCCGAGCTGCACGATCGAGCTCGAGCTCGGGCTCGGTGACGGAAGAGCGAGCTACCTGACGAGCGATCTCAGCTACGACTACGTCCGGATCAACGCGGAGTACACGACGTGAGCGCGAGCGTCGAGGCGCAGGCATGGCCCTGGTTGTCGTGAAGTGCGGCGGCGCGGCAAGCGAGCTGCGCCCCGAAGACACGATCCTGCCGCTGCACGCGAGCGGCGAGGCGGTCTGCGTTGTGCACGGCGCCGGACCGCAGATCTCCGACGAGATGGAGAGACGCGGCCTCGAGGTGCGGTTCGTCGACGGCAGGCGCTACACGTCGCCCGAGACGCTCGACGTCGTGCGCGACTCGCTCCGCGGCGTACAGGCGCGGCTGCTCTCGGTGCTCGGCCCGGCTGCCGTGGGCCTGATGGGCGACGAGGCCGGTTTGCGGGCGACATCCGTCGATGGGCTGGGACTGGTCGGCGAGCCGACCCCCTCGGCGCCACCCGCGATCGTCGACGAGCTGACAGCCGGCCGCATCGCGGTCGTGGCACCGCTCGCCGAAGGGCCACTCAACGTCAATGCCGACGACGCCGCAGCAGCGCTCGCCATCGGCCTCGGCGCCGACCGCCTCCTCTTTCTCACGGACGTTCCGGGCGTCCTGGTCGGCGGCGAGGTTGCGCCCTTGCTCGACGCCGCCGCCGTGCGCGCCTCGCTGGCGGTAGGCGAGTTCGAGGGCGGCATCGTGCCGAAGCTACGCGCCGCTGCCAGAGCTGCAGAGCATGACATCGAGGCCGAGATCGGCGAGACACGCGTTGTGGCTGGCGCCACGGCGCGGAAGGAGTCGACCGATGCCGCCTGAGCAAGCCGCCAACGTCCTACCCACGTACGCGCGCTACGACCTGACGTTGACCCGTGGCGAGGGCGTCTGGCTGTACGACCTGAAGGGCGAGCGCTACCTCGACTTCGTCGCAGGAATCGCCGTCGTCGCTCTGGGCCACTGCCATCCCGAGGTGACCAAGGCCGCGCACGAGCAGCTCGACCGGCTCTGGCACACGTCAAACCTCTACTGGACCGAGCCGATGATGGAGCTCGCGAGCCGGCTCGGCGCACGAATTGGCGGCGGCCAGGCGTTCTTCTGCAACTCCGGCGCCGAGTCGATCGAGGCCGGCCTCAAGTATGCGCGCAAGGCGACCGGGAAGAGCGGCGTGATCGCGCTCGAGCAGTCGTTTCACGGGCGGACGTTCGGGGCGCTCTCGGCCACGGGTCAGCCGTCGAAGCAGGCAGGGTTCGGACCGCTCGTGCCCGACGTGCGCTTCGCGCAGATCAACGATGCCGAGTCCCTTGCAGCCGCGGCGGCAGACGACAATGTCGCGTGCGTCTTGCTCGAGCCCATACAGGGCGAAGGCGGCATCAATGCAGCCACAAAGGACTTCCTTGCGTCGGCCGCAGAGCTCGCGAGAGCGACCGGTGCGCTGCTGTTCTTCGACGAGGTGCAGACCGGCGTGGGCCGCACGGGCTCGTACTTCGCGTTCGAGCAGCTGGGCGTCAAGCCGGACATCGTCGGGCTTGCCAAGGGACTCGCGAACGGATTGCCGATCGGCGCGCTCGTCGTCTCAGACGACGCGCCACGCGGCTTCGAAGCCGGCGACCACGCATCAACCTTCGGTGGCAACCCGACGGCCTGTGCCGCCGGGTGCGCGGTCGACGACGCGCTCACGCCAGAGCTGCTACAGAGCGTGCAGTCGGTTGGCAAGCAGCTGCGCGACGGGCTCGCGAAGCTACCGGCCGTGCAAGACGTGCGTGGCCGCGGCCTCCTGATCGGCTGTGAGCTCGACCGACCCGCAGCGCCCGTCATCGCGGAGTGCATGGAACGCGGCCTCCTGCTCTGTCCTGCAGGCGAGAACGTGTTGCGGCTGTCGCCGCCCCTTATCGTCGAGCCCGCGCACGCCGAGCAGGCGATCGAGACGCTGCGTGGGGTACTCGCATGAGCAGGGCAGATCGGCACGGCGCGATCCTCCGCCTCGTCAAGACGAACAGCATCGCCACGCAGCAGGAGCTGGCTGCGGCGCTTCGGGAGGCTGGCCACGACGTGGTGCAGACCACCGTCTCGCGCGACATCAACGGGCTCGGACTCGTCAAGGTCAGGGACGCAGCCGGGCGGCTCGTGTACGCGCCCGCCGAGCGGGCCAACGGCCGGTCCGAGCGCGCGTCGCAGGAGCTTCGTAGCGCGTTGCGACGCTGGGCGCTCTCGATCGAATCGAGCGCCAACCTCGTCGTCGTCGCCGTTCCGAATGGCTACGCACCGCCGCTCGCAGAGTCGATTGACGCGGTCGAGCATCCGCTCGTCCTTGGCACGCTCGCAGGCGAGACGACCGTGCTCGTGATCGCGCCCGAGGGCGTGACCGGAGCGGAGCTTCGCGACGAGCTGCGCGGACTCTCACTCGGGAGCGCAGCATGACGCTGTGGTCCGCGAGGACGGGTGACACCTCGGTCGACCCGGCGGTGGCCGGGTTCCTGCGCGCCGACGACACGGAGCTACTGCCGTACGACTGCGCGGGCACGCGGATCCACGCCGAGCGGCTTCAGCTCGCAGGCGTGCTCAGCGACGCCGAACTGTCGGAGATCAACGCTCGACTCGAGGAGATCGCCGACGCGGGAGCGTCGTTGCTCGAACCGACCGATGAAGACGTCCACTCTGCGATCGAGCGGCTGCTCGGGCCCGTCGGACGGAAGATCCATGCCGGCCGCTCCCGCAACGACCAGGTCGTGACCGCGTTCCGCCTCTACGTCGAGGACGCGGCGCGGCAGGCTGCCGCTGCTACGAGCCAGCTCGCCTCGACCCTCGTCGATCGAGCCGACGCCGAGGCAGACACCGTCATGCCCGGATACACGCACCTCCAGCGCGCCCAGCCGGTCACGATGGGGCATCACCTCCTTGCGTGGTGCGAGATGCTGCTGCGCGACCGCGCGCGTTTCGAGCTCGCCGCCGAGCACGCGGCGCGACTTCCGCTCGGTGCTGGGGCGCTGGCTGGCTCGACCTTGCCCCTCCCCACCTCCGACGGCCAGCTACCGAATTCCCTCGACGCGGTCGCAGATCGCGACTTCGCGCTGGACTACCTCTACGCGGCCGCGTGCCTGTTCGTCCACCTGTCTCGGATGGGCGAGGAGATCATCCTCTGGGTGACGTCCGAGTTTGGCTTCGCTCGCCTTCCGGAACATGCGGCGACCGGCTCGTCGATGATGCCGCAGAAGCTCAACCCGGACGTCGCCGAACTCACCCGCGCCAAGGCCGGCGCGGCGATCGGAAGGCTGACCGGCCTGCTCGCCACGCTCAAGGCTCTTCCCCTCGCCTACAACCTCGATCTGCAGGAGGACAAGCCACCGGTCTTCGCGGCGAGGAAGGACGTGTCGCAGGCGCTCGCCGCCTTCACCGTGCTGGTGCGCGGCCTCGAGTTCGACGCTGAGCAACTGAGAGCCGCGGCCGCCGACCCGCTGATGCTCGCCA
Organism: Actinomycetes bacterium; assembly: GCA_030598925.1. Taxonomy (GTDB): domain Bacteria; phylum Actinomycetota; class Thermoleophilia; order Gaiellales; family Gaiellaceae; genus JAUVPB01. The sequence goes on along the minus strand of JAUVPB010000007.1, from coordinate 8,381 downwards.
CCGACGCCGCCGAAGCGCTCGTCGCCGGAGGCGTGCCTTTCCGTGACGCCCACGAGCAGGTTGCCGGATCGGTGCGCGACGGCTCGTTCGCGGCGCCAGGCGACGCGGAACAGAGCGCCGCCGCGCGACGCGCTCCCGGCCCGGGTGACGTGGCGGCGGCCGTCACGGCAATGCGCGAACGCCTCGCCCGGGGGACGACAACGTCCTGACCGCGTCGCTACCCTACGAGGAGATGCGGCGCCTCGTACTCGTTCTCGCACTCGCGCTCACTGGGCTCTTCGCCGCGGCCGGCACATCGAACGCCGGCAGCGTTCCGGCTGTGTGGTGCGGTGGCGCCGAGCAGCTGAGCGTTGACCGGCCCGACACGGTCAACGGCCTCCAGTGGCACGTCATCTACGCGGTTGCGGCCGACTCGCCGGATCGTTTCGCCGCCCTCGTGTCGGGCATTGCCACCGACATCGCCGCGATGGACGCCTGGTGGCGTGGTCAGGACCCGACTCGCGCAGCGCGCTTTGACCTGGCCATATTCGCCGGCTGCACGACAACCTTTGGTTCGCTCGACATCTCCTGGGTCCGGCTGCCGCGCGCCGGTGCCGAGTACCGGGACAACACGAAGACCGTCGACCTCGTACGCGCCGATCTGAACGCGGCCGGCTTCGACAATCCCGACAAGAAGTACCTCGTGATTTACGACGGCCCCTTCGACAACCCGACCAACTGCGGCAAGGGGATCACGGGACGAATCGACGGCGGCAAGGACAGCTACGCGGTCATCTTCCTGGCGGCTTGCTCGGCGATGCTCGGTACCGGAACGGGCGATGTCGGCCTGACGATCACGCACGAGATGATCCACGCGATGAACGCGCTGCCCGTCCCGTTCCCGACCCCTGGCCCGCCGAACGTCTGCGGAACGTCGCAGGGAGGGGCCAACGATCTCGGTCACCCCTGCGATAGCGCGACAGACATGATGTTCCCGAGCGGTGCCCCCGGGGACACCTTCGCAAATCAGGTTCTCGATTTCGGCAGCGACGACTACTACGCCCACGGGGGACCGTGGTGGGACGTTCGACTCTCGCACTTCCTCCTGCGCCTCGACTCGGCCGACACGACGGCACCAGGCGGAGTCGCCAAGAAGAAGGTGACAGCCTCGAGCGTGAAGCGCCGCGTCACGTTCAAGTGGCCCAAGGCCAAGGGCGGTGGCCTGCTCGGCTACCGCGTGTACACAGACAACATGCTCTTCCAGACCTCGAACACGACGTTCTTCTACACGACCAAGAAGCGCAAGATCGTCCTGAACGGGCCCAAGCTCAAGCGCATCATCGAGCTCGCCGTGCGGGCGATCGATAGGTCAGGCAACCTCGGCCCGCTGCGGGAGATCCGCTTCCGCGTCGGCGTTGGCATCGTCAACGCCAAGGGCAAGCTCATCAAGGACACCGTTCCACCCTCGTCTCCCAAGCTCCTCCCGTCACGTTTTGCGGGCTCGGGGATCCAGCTCCGCTGGCGCAAGGCAAACGATCTTGGTCGGCCCATCACCGGCTACCGCGTCGAGCGGAACAAGCGGCTGGTCACGATCCTGTCGCCGAAGGCGAGGTCGTACATCGCCACGAGTAAGGGCACCTGGCACATTCGCGCGATCGACAAGGCGAAGAACCTGAGCCCACGCGTACAGTCTGTGAAGATCTCGTAGCCCTCGAGTCGGCCTCGACTCGAGACAACGACCTGTCCACAACCACCCAGTGACCCAGACTCGACCTGACGTGCTGCAAGCGATCGCCGGCGCGGTGGACACCCCCGTGTACGTCTACGACGGAGACGCGTTCGACGAACGCATCGAGAGGCTGCAGGCGGCGCTGACCGATGTCGATCACCTGATCTGCTACGCCCTCAAGGCCAACGACTCGCTCGCGATGATCTCGATCGCCGCACACGCGGGACTCGGCGCCGACGTTGTCTCGTCCGGGGAGCTGCTCAAGGCGCTGCGAGGGGGCATTCTTCCCGCCGACGTGGTGTTTTCCGGCGTGGGCAAGCGCCGGGACGAGATCGCCATGGCGATCGAGGTCGGGGTTCAGTCGCTCAACGTCGAGTCGGCGCAGGAACTCGACGTCGTGGCCGAGGAGGCCGACGCCCAGCGCACGGTCGCGCGAGTCGGCGTGCGCCTGAACCCCGATGTGTCGGCTGACACGCACGAGTACATCGCCACCGGCTCCAGCGCCGCGAAGTTCGGCGTTCCGCCCCAGGAGGCATACGAGCTATTGGTTCGCGCCCAACGCGAGCCGAACCTCGAGCCGGTGTCGCTTTCGTTTCACATCGGCTCGCAGATCTTCGATCCCTCGACGATCTTCGAGGCAGCGGAGCGCGCCGAGGGAGTCTGGCGCGATGTACGTGCCGCCGGAGTCGAGTTGCGAGAGTTCGATGTCGGCGGCGGCCTCGGCGTTCCCTACATGGGCGCCGAGGAGTTCGACCTGAGCGCGTACGTCTCCCAACTCGGGAAGCTGACGGCCGAGCTCGGAGCGACGCTCGTACTCGAGCCGGGCCGATGGCTGGTGGCGCCGGTCGGGACGTTGCTCACGCGCGTCCTCTACACGAAGGATGTCCCGGGTCGGCGGATCGCGATCTGCGATGCAGGCATGACCGAGCTCCTGCGTCCAGCGCTGTACGGAGCCGAGCACCCCTTCAGCTTCCTCACCGACACCGCTGGACGGCAGACCGGGCTCGTCGATCTCGTCGGCCCCGTGTGCGAGGCGAGCGACTTCCTGGGCAAGGACCGCCAGCTGCCGCTCCCCGAGCCGGGAGACTTGATCGCGATCGGCTTCGCCGGAGCCTACGCTCGGGTGATGGCCTCTCAGTACAACGCCCGTCCGCCGGTGCCCGAGGTGCTTGCCGAGGCCGGCGGGTGGCGCGTCATCCGAGAGCGCGCCATCATCGACAGCCTGCTCGATACCGAGCGGGCTTAAGCCAGTACCCGCGAAGCGCTACGCGCTGCGGCTCTTGCGCAAGAAGATGTGGTGGTACGTGAGCGCCGCGAGTACGCCGCCGATTGCGGGCGCGACCAGGTAGATCCACGCCTCGCTCGGCCACGTCCACGAGACGATCATCGGACCGAAGGCGCGCTGCGGGTTCATTGCCGCGCCGGTCAGCGGGCCGCCGACGATGATGTCGGCCGCGATCGTGAGACCGATCGCGAAGCCGGCGATCATCTTGAACGCCCCCTTCGGGTCGACAGCGGTCGCGAACACGACGAAGACGAGGAAGAACGTCAGAATGATCTCGAGCACGAGGCCCTCGCCCACGTTCGTGAACTCGCCGAGACTGGGGGCGCCGAGGTTGAGCTCGTCGGCTACGCGGTCATCGAAGACGACGCGAAGACATGCGGCGGCGATGATGCCGCCGAGGAACTGCGCGACCCAGTACACGCCGGCCATGCCGGCGCTGATGCGTCTGGTGACGAGGAAACCGAGCGTTACGGCCGGGTTGAAGTGCCCGCCCGAGACGTGGCCGAGGGCCGTGACGAAGATCGCGAGGATGAGGCCGTGGGCAAGCGCGATCGCAAGCAGACCCACGCTGGGGTTGGAGACGATGCCATCGACCGTCAGAATCGCGCCGGCGCCGATGAACGTCAGGGCGAACGAGCCGATGAACTCCGCAAGCGACCGTTGTGTCGTGTCGTACTCCACGCGGCGCGGAGCCTAACACGCCCGGATGGCCTCATTCAAGAGCTCGCGCCTTGGCGCGAACGCGCGCCTAGGCGCGCCAATACGTGCGCGTGAGAAGGACGAGCACGGGCAAGATCTCGAGGCGCCCGAGCCACATCAGCGCGATCAGGATTCCCTTCGAGACGTCGCTGAACGGTGCGTACGACCCCAGCGGCCCCGCAAAACCGAAGGCAGGCCCGACGTTCCCCAGAGCCGCGGCGGCGGCGCCAATTGCCTCGAACGCCTGAACATCGATGCCGCCGCGGCGAGACTCGATCACGAGGGCGATGGAGCCGATCGCGAGTATGGCGACGTACAGCACGATGTAGCCGGCGACGGAGCGAAGCATTCGCTCGTTGACCGCGGCGCCGGACAACCTGATTGGGATAACTGCCTCGCGATGCACGGCCTGCTCGATCTCACGCCGCAGGAGCTTCCCCATCAGCAGGTGGCGCAGCACCTTGATCGAACCGCCGGTCGAGCCGGCGGTCGCGCCGACGAACATCAGCGCCAGCAGCGTGAGAGCCGCGAGCGACCCCCACGCGGCGTAGTCGGCGTTCGAGAATCCGGCCGTCGTCATGATCGAAACGGCCTGGAAGACGGCGTCCCGAACCGCTTCCTCGCCGGCCTCGACACCCGTGCCGACCAACTCTGCGAGCAGCAGGCCAGAACCGAGGAGCAGCAGGAGTACGTAGAGGCGGATCTCCTGGTCTCGTCCGACGACGCTCGGCCGCCGCTGAACCATCGCCTGGTAGAGACGAAGGAAGTTGATGCCGGCGATGGCCATGAAGCCAATGAGCGCCCACTGCGTTGCGCTGCCGAACGCACCGGCCGATGTTGCCTGTGTAGAAAACCCACCGAGCGCGATGCTCGTAAAGGCATGCGAGGCGGCCTCGTACACGTCCATCGCTGGGTCGAGGCCGGTCCAGCCAAAGATCGACAGCACGAGGATCGCGATCCCCGTGAGCGCCACGTACAGAACCCAGAGGCGCCGGGCCGCATCCCGAATTGAGACCGTGAAGCGCTCCAGCTCGGTCGGTCCCGCAAGCTCGGAGTGGAGGAGGTAGCGGCCGCCGACGCGCAGGCGTGGGAGGACGGCGATCGCGAGCACAAGAATGCCCATGCCGCCGACCCACTGCGTGAACTGGCGCCAGAGGGCGAGCGACGTCGAGAGATCGCCGAAGTCGGTGACGATCGTCGCGCCCGTGGCCGTGAAGCCGGAGACCGACTCGAAGTACGCGTCGAGCGGTCTCGATAGTGACCCTTCACCGACGAAGAAGTACGGAAGTGCGCCGAACGCCGGCAGCAGCAGCCACAGGAGCGCGACAACGAGGAACCCCTCGCGGATCCCGACTCGATCGCTGTTTCGTGTGACGGTCTGTACGAGGAGTCCGGCCCCCAGCGTTATGACGGCGGCGGCGAGGAACGGCCAGAACGGATCGCCGACACCGACGGCCACGAACATCGGCAGGAGGAACGCGATGCTCAGGTACTTGACGAGCGTTGCGACGAGGTTGAGCGAGCTGAGCAGATCGACGCCGAGCCGCGGCGCAGCAAGCGGCACGCCCCTGACTATGTACCGACGCATGGCCGCTAGATGGACCGCTCGACGGTCGCGACGTTCTCCGACTCGGTGAAGATGATGGCGCGATCGCCCGGCAGCAGCATGTCGTCGCCGTGCGGGAATAGCGCGTTGCCATCGCGGATGATCGCGCCGATCAGGGAGTCGTTGGTAGGCAGATCGCGGAACGCCTTGCCGACGAACTCGCTGTCATCCCTCACCGTGATGTCGAGAACCTCGTAGCGATCGCCCTCGAGCATCGCGAGCTGCAGGATGCGCGGGTCGTGTGCAAAGCGCACGATCTCCTCCGCGGTGAGCGAGCGCGGGTTGATCGCGACGTCTACGCCAGCGGCCTCGAGCACGTCGATCGCTGCCGTGTTGTCGACTACCGCGATGGTGAACTTCGCGCCGTGCAGGCGTGCCATCGTCGCCGCGTAGAGGTTCTTGCGGTCGTCGCCCATCGCGAAGACGGCGGCGCGGGCCCGCCCAATTCGCTCCCGTTCGAGGAAGTCGGGATCGATGCCCGACGCGTGAAAGACCCGCACGTCGGGGAGGAGTTCCGCCACGTAGCTCGCGCGCTCGTACGAGCCTTCGATCACACGCACGCGCACCTCCTGCTCGAGCAGCGTGCGTGCAGCGGCCAGGCCAGCTCGCCCGGCCCCGTAGATCACGACATCGTCGACGTTCTGTTCCAGGTCTTCGGCGAAGATGCGGCTCCACTCCTTCGCCGACGCGGGCGAGCCAATGACGACGATGCGATCGCCCGGGCTGATGGTGTCGTCGCCGCGGGGAATCGTCATGCGATCGCCGCTGATGATTCCGGCGACCTTCGAGTCGGCCGGAATGTGCGCGGACCGAAACGGAACACCGACGATGCCCCGCGTCGACACGCCCTCGGGAACGTCGAACTCGACGATCTGTACCTGCCCATCTGCGAAGACGTCGGTCTGCCGCGCAGCCGGGACGCCGATCAGTCGCGAGATCGCGTAGGCCGTCTCGACCTCCGACGAGACCATGAAGTCGACGTCGATCTGGCGTTCCTGCCAGGCCTCGAGGTACTCGATGTTCGCGACGCGAACGATCGTCCGCGCATTGGAGAGGTGGCGACCGAACATCGAGGCGATGATGTTGATCTCGTCGCGCGAGGTCCCCGCGATCACAAGGTCGGCGTTGGCGATTCCGGCGGCCTGGAGCACGCGGCGGCTCGCTCCGTTTCCCTCGACAGTCGCGACGTCGAGCCGGAATGACAGCTCGCTGAGCACGGCTGCGTCGGCATCGACGACGGTCAGGTCGTGCTCCTCGTACAGCGCCTTGGCAATGGTGGCGCCCACCTGGCCAGCTCCGATCAGGAGGATGTTCATCGGTTACGTCTCCCCGGCATCCGCCGGACGCAGGCAGGTCGAGACACGCCTGTGCCCAGGCCTCTCGAAGCGATCACGCTGGGATTGTGTCGGGACCCTCGGCATCCTGTTGATGTTCGACGGCGAATTCTGCGTCCCTCGAACGTACTGAGCCTATAGTCGGGCTGTGGCGGGTCAACCTGAACTGCGCGATGCCATGCGCCGTTTCCCGGCTGGCGTCGCCGTAGTGACAGTAGCGCTCGATCGGCAGCGCGTCGGGCTCACGGTCAGCGCGGTCACGTCGCTGTCGCTCGAACCTCCACTCGTGTCGGTCGCGATCTCGCGGCAGGCCGCGATGCACGAGCTGCTCGCGCAGGTCAAGACGTTCTCGCTGAGCCTGCTGGCCGGCGACCAGGAGGGGCTGGCCCAGCACTTCGCGCGTGGGGTTCCGCCGATCGCGATGTGGGAAGCCATCGAGCTACACCGCGACGACGGGGCGCCGCTGTTGAGCGGCGCGACCGGCTGGCTCGACTGCGCGCTCGTCAACGAGATCGCCGCCGGCGACCACACGCTGTACGTCGGCGGCGTCACCCAGGTCGAGCTGGGACGCTCGAGCGCAGGTGCGCTCGCCTACGTGGAGCAGGAGTACGTCGTTGTCTGATCACCCGGGCCCCGCGCCCGAAGACCGGCGTCGGGTGGGTCGGGGATCAGGGTGATCGAAGCGGTCATCTTCGACATGGACGGAGTGCTTGTCGACACGGAGCAGCTCTGGGAGCGGGCGCGCGCGGAACTCACGCTGGAGCGCGGCGGCGTCTGGCACGAGCAGGCACAGCCGTCAATGATGGGCATGAGCTCGACGGAGTGGTCGAACTACATGCACGATGAACTGGCCGTGCCCGACGATCCCGACTGGATCAACGGCGAGGTCGTGCGACGGCTCGCTCGCCTCTACCGCGAGCGCCTGCCCGTGATCGACGGTGCGATCGAGACGGTGCGCCGTCTCGACGCAGGCTGGCCGCTGGCCATCGCGTCGTCTTCGAACCGTCCTCTCCTGGATCTCGTACTCGAGCTGACAGGTCTCGAGCGGAACTTCGACGTCACGGTGTCGTCGGAGGAGGTCGAGCGCGGGAAGCCTGCTCCATACGTCTATCTCGCGGCGGCGGCTGGTCTGCAGGTCGAGGCTGCCTCGTGCGCGGCCGTCGAGGACTCCTCGAACGGCCTTCGCGCAGCGGCGAGCGCCGGCATGCGGGTCATCGCCGTCCCGAACCAGGCGTTCCCGCCGTCACCTGACGCACTCGCGCAAGCGCACGCCGTACTCCCATCGATCGCAGACCTGAATGCGGAACTGCTGGAGTGACTAGCCAGCTAGACCGGCGAGCTAGACGGGCGCGGCTACTCGGTACGACCGAGCAGCAGGCAGCCGTTGTGGCCGCCGAGGCCCATGGCGTTCGAGAGCGCGACGTCGATCTCGACCTCGCGCGCGGTGTTCGGCACGTAGTCGAGGTCGCAGTCAGGATCAGGCGTCTCGTAGTTGATCGTCGGCGGAAGCACACCGTGGTAGATCGCGAGAGCGCACACGATTGCCTCAACGGCTCCCGCGGCGCCGAACATGTGGCCTGTCATCGACTTCGTCGACGAGACGGCCAGGTCATAGGCATGGTCGCCGAAGACGTCACGAATAGCCTTCGTTTCCGCAGCATCGCCGAGCGGAGTCGACGTTCCGTGCGCGTTGATGTAGCCAACTCGCTCCCGTGCGATACCGGAGCCCTCGAGGGCTAGCTTCATCAT
>JAUVPB010000025.1 GCA_030598925.1 Actinomycetes bacterium | reverse complement strand
GCCTAGGGTTCCGGGCATGAGCACCCACACCAACCGTGCCTGACCGGCTCGCCGCACTGATTCGCGCCCACCAGCCGTGCGTCGTGCTGACCGGCGCGGGCGTGGCCACCGAAAGCGGGATCCCCGACTTTCGCTCGCCCACCGGCATCTGGGCCAGGCTCGATCCGATGGAGTACGCGACGCTCAGCGCGTTCCGGCGCAATCCGGCCAAGGTGTGGTGGTTCTATCGCCAGCGCATCGAGATGCTGACCCGCGCCGAGCCCAACAAGGCTCACAGCGCGCTGCGGGAGCTCGAACGACGCGGCTTGATCGAGGCCATCGTCACGCAGAACATCGACATGCTGCACACCAGGGCGGGAAGCGCGAGCGTGATCGAGGTGCACGGATCGATTCGCACCTCGAGCTGCCGTAGCTGTGGGCGCAGTCATGACCTTGAGCGTGTGCAGGAGTTGCTGGGCGGCGAAGACGACGCGATTCCCTGTTGTGACAGCTGTAATGGCATCCTCAAGCCGGACGTCGTGTTCTTCGAGGAGCAGCTCCCCGCCATCCCGATCGACAGAGCTTTCCAGCTCGCTGAACGGGCTGCGCTCATGCTCATCGTCGGCTCGGCTCTCGAGGTGCACCCTGTCGCGGGCCTCCCCGATCTCGTGGCCAGTCATGGTGGGCGCGTGGCGATCGTCAACCTCGGCCCCACGTCCTTCGACAGCCGCGCGACACTGAAGCTCGAGGCCCCTGCGGGCGAGACGCTCGCGACCGTCCTCGAGTTGCTCGACGCGCCCCGCGGCGCGACTGCCGGTGGGGCGATTGCGGGCTCGAGTTAGGCGAAGACGTCGGCCTGAGGCACGCGGAGCCGCAATGCCGACGGCATCAGTTCGAACGTGACGGGCGTTGTGCCGGGCTGCTCGCCGTCGAGTTGAATCGGAACGGCGACGTCGGCATCGATCGTGACGGTGGAGCCCTGGAGGAGCTCCGCCTTCGGGTGCGGGAGATGTGTTCCGCGGTAGATCTTCGGCAGCGATCGCGCGAGATCTGCCTTTGTGATCTCGCCGATCGTCAGAACATCGAAGAGCCCGTCGGTCGGGTCGGCGTCGGGGCACATCTTCATCCCACCGCCGAGGAACCTGCAGTTCGAAACGATCACGTCCTGCATACGTCCCTGGCGCTCGGCGTCGTCGACTCTGAGGGAGATCTGCGCCGGTTTCCAGCGCGAGAAGACCGCGAGCGTGGCCACCAGGAACGCGGCCTTTCCGCCGAGCGCTTTCGACGTCCTGTTGGCGCGCTCGGCGATCGCGCCGCTCATGCCGGCACTCGCGACGTTCACGAAGTAGGAAGTCCCTGTCTCTCCCTCCCAACTTCGGTAGCTGACCCGAGCAGCGTCCAGCGTCTGAACGACCCCGTCCCGGGCGTTCGCAATTGCTTCGTCTCGGCGTGTTGGGATGTCGAACGTGCGGACAAAGTCGCGACCTGTCCCCAGCGGAATCGCTGCGAGGTCGGGGACAGACAGACCGCGTTCATGGCGTTCGAGCAATCCGCGGGAGATCTCGTTGACGGTGCCGTCGCCGCCCACGCCGACGATTAGGTCGACCCCAGTTTCCGCGGCTTCCTGGGCGAGTCGAGCGAGATGCCCAGGGCGCTGGCTGAGGTAGGCGGCGCCATCGAGGCCTAGCTCGGCGGCACGGTGGGCAAGGTTCGGCCACTGTCGCCCCGTCCGGCCATTCGCCGAGGCCGGGTTGACGAGGAACGCGACGCCGGCCATTCCGACCCTGCGCCGGAGCTAGCTGGTTACCGTTCGGAAGGCGAGTTCGGCCATCTCGTCGACCGCTCGTCGGAGATCGTCGTCGGTGATTCGCACAAACTCCTCCCCGATGACAATGTCGCTGACGGTGAGCAAACACCCGGCGCTGATCTTCCGAAGCGCGGCAATCGTGAACAGTACGGCCGCCTCCATCTCGACTGCGAGGATGCCGCGAGCCGACCAGCGCTGGTGGCGACCCGTGTCGGGATCGTAGAATGTGTCCGAGCTCGCTATCGGCCCGACGCGGGGCTTCTTGCCAAGCTCCTTCGCCGTGTGAACCGCACCGTGTATGAGCTCCCAGTCTGCGGTCGGTGCGTGCGGGTCGCCGTTCGTGTACTGCTGCACCGTCCCGTCGGCTGGCACTGCAGATAGCGCGATGATCAGCTCGCCCATCGCGAGGTCGGGCTGCAGACCGCCACACGTGCCGACGCGCAGGATGCGCTGCACGCCGAGCTGGACGAGTTCCTCGAACACGATGGCCGCGGACGGACAGCCCATGCCCGTCGATTGGACTGAAACCGGCTTGCCGTTGAATGTCCCGGTGTAGCCGAGCATGCCGCGCTCGCTGTTGACCTGCTGGACCTCGTCTAGGTAGGTGTCGGCCAGATACTTGGCGCGAAGCGGATCGCCCGGGACGAGGCAGGCCTCGGCGTAGTCCCCTGGCTCGGCGCGAAGGTGAATCGGCATGACGCGACACGATAACGCTTCGCGCGCCCCGGCTCGAGTCCCGGCGGGGCCCGCGTACGATCCCGGGATGAGCAGGTTGATCCACGCGCCACCGCTCAGCTCGATCCTCGAGTTTTGTGCAACGGACCCGGTTGAGCGGGTGTTTCTCGAGGATATCGCTCGCCGTCGGCTCGGCCAGTTCGCGGCTCTGAGCAGCGGTGGACGCATTCGAGCGCTCTGCCACGTCGGCGCCAACCTAGTCCCGGCTGGTGATGGTGTCGCTCGCCTGAGCAGCATGGCGGGCGGACGCGTACCGCGAATGATGGTGGGCGATGAGGGGCCCGTCACCGAGCTCTGGACGGCTCTTCAGGACGAGTTCCCGCAGCCGCTTGACGATCGGCCCGGACAGCCCGTGTTCTCCTTGCGCTCGCCGCCGCCCGTCGCTGCCAGCGGGCTGAGGCTGGCCACGCTCGATGACCTCGACATCCTCGTGCACGCCTGTGCGCACGCCTACCAGGAGGAGGTCGGCGTCGACGCCTATGCCAGGGATCCGGAGATCTTCCGCTGGCGTACGAGAAGTCAGATCGAGCTGGGACGCAGCTGGGTCTGGCGTGAGAACTCGACGATCCTCTTCAAGGCGGAAGCGTCGGCCTGGACACCGAGTGCCGTGCAGCTGCAGCAAGTCTGGGTTGACTCGACCGTACGGGGCCAAGGCTTCGGTCGAGCGGGCTTCGCCGACCTGTGCTCGCTCCTGCTCGAGGAGACGCCGGTCGTCTGCCTGTTCGCGCGACCGGAGAACGCGGCTGCGCATGCGCTCTACCGGGGCGCGGGCATGATCAGGTGTGGCATGTACCGGTCTCTGATCTTTCCCTGATTTTCGCCGCGAGCCGTCTCTCGATTCAGGCTCGATTCGTACAATCGGGTCATGGACGTGGCCGGCATCCAGCAGCGCGTCGCGCGTCGCGTGAGCGAGCAGCGACTGCTCGATCCGGGTGCCGAGGTCGTTGCTCTTGTGTCGGGAGGGCCAGACTCGACGTGCCTGTGGCACGTCCTTAGGGCCCTCGGCTACCAGGTCACAGCCGTCCACCTGGCTCACGGGCTTCGCGGCGCAGACTCGGACGCCGACGCGTCGCACTGCGTGTCCGAGTTCGGCGCCACGGTGATCGAGTGCCAGGTCGAACCCCCGACCGAGGCACGGTTGCGCGAGGCACGCTACGCGGCCACGGCCGGATCTCTGCGCGCAACTGGCCACACCGCTTCTGACCAGGTCGAGACCGTTCTCCAGCGACTCGTGTCGAGTGGGACCACCCGGGGCATCCGTGCGAAACGCGACGACGCGATTGTCCGTCCACTCCTCTGTCTCTGGCGCAACGAAACGGTCGAGTACTGCTGCGCAGTCGGACTGCCGTACCGCACCGACCGATCGAACGATGACACGAAGCGCGGCGTCCTCCGACGCGACGTCCTGCCGTTGCTGCGGCAGCTCCACCCAGCCGCGGACGAAAACATCCTCCGGGCGGTGGAGGCCGACGATCGGCTGCCGCGCAAGATCGAGCGCGGCATCAACGAGCTGCTCCGAAGCCCGGTGGGATCGCGTCGTATTGACCTCGGGTCGGGCGTGACTGCTGTCCGCGAATACGAACGGCTCTGGCTCGAGCGCTCGCCAGCGAAGCTCGAGAGCGAGATCGAGTGGTCTGGCTGGCGGCTCGAGGCCAGGGTGCCCGGGCTCGTCGTGCGCGGCTGGCGGCCTGGTGATCGGCTCGGAGCCGACGGCGCCAAGGTGCAGGACCTGTTCGTCGATGCGAAGGTGCCGGCGTCGGAGAGAGAAGCGTGGCCACTCGTGGCACACGGACGCAGCATCGTCGTGGTGCCGGGCATCGCCTGCGCCCCCGGCTACGAACGCGCCGTTATCGCGAAAAGAACATAAGGTAGGCGCGCATGCAGGTGACCACGCACGCTGACGTTCAGGAGATCCTGCTTGACGCGGACACCATCGCTCGTAGGGTCAAGGAGCTGGGCCAGGAGATCACGCGCGACTACGCCGGCCGAGAGCTGTTTCTCGTGGGTGTCCTGAAGGGAGCGGTGTTCTTCATCGCCGATCTGATGCGTGAGCTTGACCTCTCGTGTGAGGTCGACTTCATGGCGATCTCGAGCTACGGGTCGTCAACGGACTCCTCCGGCGTCGTGCGGATCCTCAAAGACCTGAACGAAACCATCGAGGGGCGCGATGTCCTCGTCATCGAAGACATCATCGACTCCGGCCTCACGCTCTCGTATCTGCTGCGGACGCTACGGGCTCGACAGCCGCTTTCGCTCGAGGTCTGCGCTCTGTTGACGAAACCTGCGCGGCGCAAGATCGACATCGATTGTCGGTACGTTGGCTTCGAGATCCCTGCCGACTTTGTGATCGGGTACGGCCTGGACTTCGGCCAGCGGTACCGAAACCTCCCGTTTGTCGGCGTGCTTCGGGAAGACCTCGCCGCGGCCGCGATCTGACCGCGTCGCCGCGCGGCGCAAGTCTGGCAGCGCATCCGCTTGAACGCCGTTGACCGCGCCTCGTCGCACACATTTCATCCCCGCCGTGTCATGCTAGGAAGCGTGTCGAGGAATTGGGGGAGAGTCGTGGCTCCGGCCGTGATGGGCGTCATCAACGTCACGCCGGATTCGTTCTCGGACGGCGGTCTACTCGACGATCCGCGCCGTGCTGCGGGTCATGCCTTGCGCCTCGTGGAGGAGGGCGCGGCGATCATCGACGTCGGAGGTGAATCGGCTCGTCCGGGCGCCGAGCCGATCACGGCTGACGAGGAGTTGCGGCGTGTCATTCCCGCCCTCGAACGGATTGTCGCGGCCTGCCCCAGCACGACGATCTCCATCGACACGACTAAGGCCGCTGTCGCCGAGCGCGCGCTCGCGACTGGCGCGACGATGGTCAACGACGTGAGCGCACTGCGCTTCGACCCTCGCATGGCGGAGGTCGTCGCGGAAGCCGGCGCGGCCGTCTGTTTGATGCACATGCACGGGACGCCCGCCACGATGCAGGACGCACCTATCTACGAGGATGTCGTCGACGAGGTCCGCGCGTTTCTGGAGGAGCGCGTTGAGCGCGCCGTCGAGCAGGGCATCGCTGAGGAGCAGATCTGCATCGACCCGGGCATCGGCTTTGGCAAAACCCTGGACCACAATCTCCAGCTTGTCGCCTCGGTCGGGAGCCTGGCGGAACTCGGGCAGCCCGTCGTCATCGGCGCGTCGCGAAAGAGCTTTCTCGGTCGCCTGCTCGGAAACCCGACCGCAACCAGAGGGCCGCTCGCAGCCGCACTCGCGGTGGCTGCAATCGCATATGAGCGCGGGGCGTCGATCTTCCGCGTCCACGACGTACGCGAACACGTTCAGGCGTTGCAGGCAGCTGCCTGCATCGCGCGGGCGCGCCAACCGCTCGAGCTCGATCCCCTCTAGCCCTTCGATTGTCGGCTCGGGTCGCTAGCCTCGACCGAGATCTCGCCATGGGCCTGTTCAAGAAGCGTCGCACCCATCCGCACGAGGAATTGATCGAGCGGCAGCTCGCGATCTTCGCGGAGGATAACGCGAGACTCGCGGAGGAGCTCGAAGACGCGCTCGCCGCCTACAGGCGTGCGACAAAGCTCGATGCGGAGGACAGCTTCGGCGACGTCCAGGATGTCGCCGAGCAGGGTCGAGACCAACTCGAGCGCATTCGTGAGTCCTTCGCGACGACGCTGACCGAAGAGCTGGCCGACGAGTACCGCATCGAATTCGATCGGCGCGCCGCGCAGCGCCACCCGGAGTTCGCGCTTGAGCTCGATGTGTGGGCGCGCGAGGATGGCTGAGGTTGTGACTGACCTCGGCGGCGAGGACGACGTCGCGCGGGCGGAGCGCGCGTACGTCGGGTTCGGCGCGAATCTGGGCGATCGTCGGGCGACGATCCGGCGTTCCGTTGAGTTGCTCGCCCAAACGGCGGGCGTGGAGGTGCTCGCGATCTCGACCGTCCGCGAGACCGAACCGATCGGCGTCGAGCGACAACCGAAGTTTCTCAACGGCGCCTGCGAGCTCGAGACCAGCCTGTCGGCCAGGGGGCTGCTCAACGAGCTTCTGTCGATCGAGAACCGACTCGGGCGAACGCGCGACGGCGCTCGCTGGGGTCCGCGCGTTATCGATCTCGACCTCCTGTTGTTCGGGTCGCTCGAGCTTGAAGAGCCGGGGCTCGTCATCCCTCATCCACGCCTCCACGAGCGGGGTTTTGTGCTCGAACCGCTGCTCGATCTCGACCCCGAGCTGGCCCTTCCTGACGGGCGGCGTGTGAAAGACTTGTTCTCGGGGATAAAATAGGAGCGATGTCTCATCTCGACGAACTGGACGACTACGAAGCTGAGCTCGAGCTCAAGCTCAAGCGGGAGTACGCGGCGGTGTTCGGGCTCTTCCGTTATTGCGTCGTGACCCAGGACTCGACGTATCTCTGCAACAAGTACGCGTTGTCGGAGCGTCCCCAGGCGAGCTACCCGTTCTTCCACCTCACGATGGAAGACGTGTGGGTGTGGGATAAGAACCGCCCGTCGCGCATGATCCCGCGGGCCGAGGTCTACACGTCGAGTGACGTGACTATCGAGGATCTGCGCGGCGAAGGCGACGGTCCCGCGCTCACGGCCGACGGACTTGCGGAGCGACTCGGTGAGCCGCTCGCGTCCGACGACGACTGAGCCGCGGCTCGGTCGCATGCTGCTCGCCATCGACGTTGGGAATACGCAGACCGTGTTCGGTCTGTATGCGGGCGACGAGTCGCTCGCACAGTGGCGGGTCGCGACGGAGCCAGAGCGGACTGCTGACGAGCTGGGCGTTCTCGTCGACCGTCTGCTCGATCTTCAGGAGCAAAGCGTCGAGGACGTGAGCGCCGCGTGTCTCTGCTCCACTGTCCCCGTACTTGTCCGAGAGTACGAGACACTTGCCAAGAGGTACCTGAACGCACCGATGCTCGTGGTCGGGCCCGGCGTCAAGACGGGAATTCCCATTCGCGTGGATGACCCCCGCGAAGTCGGGCCGGACCGGATCGCGAACGCGGTAGCCGCTCGAGCCCGCTACGGGGCGCCGTGCGTGGTCGTGGACTTCGGCACCGCGACCAACTTCGATGCTGTGTCGGCCGCTGGCGAATACATCGGAGGGGCGATCGCTCCAGGCGTCGAGACGTCGATGGACGCCCTGTTCGCGCGGGCCGCGAGGCTGGTCAAGGTCGACTTCGTCGCTCCGCCCGAGCCGATCGGGAGCAACACCGTCCACGCGCTGCAGTCAGGCTTCGTCTTCGGGTTCGCTGGTCAGACCGACGGCATCGTCGGCCGCATCCGAGCTCAGATCGGCACCGGGGCCCGCGTCGTGGCGACGGGCGGGCTCGCGAGCCTGATCGCACCGCACTCGGAGACCATCGACCTCGTCGACGTCGATCTGACTCTCGATGGGGTTCGAATGCTCTGGGAACACAACCAGGACACCGACTAGCCGAGCCTCGCGTGCGCGAGTCGCCTGCGCTGTGCTGGGCTACCCGCCGCCGTAGATCGAGATCGGTAGCTCGAGCGTTCGATCCGGCGCCGGCGGACGCTCCTCCTCGAGGCTCGCAACCAGGTCTTCGACGCCGTCGCCGAGCTCGAGCAGGCGCCGCTCAACCTCGGTGACGCTGCTGAGCCGGACAAGCTCCTGTTTGACGCTCCGGGGAAAACCGCCGCGGCTCAAGTACCAGCCGTAGAACTTCTTCAGGAACCCTGCCGCCCGCTGCTCGCCGAGCTCACGGGTCGTTTCACGCATGAAGTAGATGAGTTCGGCCAGCACCTCGGCCGGGAGCGGCGGTGGCAGGTCCGGGTCGAGCATCTGCCCAAGCGCCCACGGGTTTCCCTGGGCTGCCCGGCCGATCATCACGGCGTCGCAGCCCGTGCGCTCGATCAGAGACAGCGCATCGGCGTAGGTCGCGACGTCGCCGGATGCGATGACCGGGACATCCACGAGCTGCACCAGCTCGGCCGTCAGCGCGTGGTCGGCCACGCCGGTGTACATCTGCTTTGCCGAACGCGGGTGAAGCGTCAGTGCTCGCGCTCCCGCTTCTACAAGGAGAGGTCCGGTCTCGAGCGCGGCTCGGGAACCGTTACCGAGGCCCCGACGCATCTTGACCGTGACAGGAATCTCGACCGCCTCGGACACGGCGGCAACGATCTCGACGGCGCGAGCAGGCTCTTCCAGCAACGTTGCGCCGGCCCCGGTCTTCGTCACCTTGGGGACCGGGCAGCCGAAGTTCATATCGAGGATGTCCGCGCCTGCCGTCTCGACCATCGTGGCGGCCTCAGCCATCACCGCAGGGTCGGAACCGAAGATCTGCACTGCCATGGGCCGCTCGTCCTCCGCGATGCGCAGATAGCCAAGCGTTCGCTCGTTTCGGTGGTGAAGACCCTGGCAACTCACCATCTCCGAGCACACCAGGCCGGCGCCGTGCTGCCGACCTTGGCGTCGGAAGGCCTGCACGCTCACACCGGCCATCGGTGCGAGTACAAGCCGGGTCGGAATCTCGACGTTTCCGATCGTGAACGGGCTCGCAAGATCAGCTGACACGAACCCATGCTAATGGTCAGGCGTACCTTCAGCCCTCACGGCTACTGTCACGACGATATTGACGTTTCTGGATCTCGTTCGTACAATAGGAGGTCGCGGTGCGAGAACGCACCGTTTTTTCGTCCCCAATCGCCCCCCTGAGGACACCTGACGTGGATACCCTGAAAGAAGTACTGCTGACACCCGAGGGCTTCGAGAAGCTCAAGGAAGAGATCGAGTACCTGTCGAACGACAAGCGGCGCGAGGTCGCAGAACGCATCAAGCAGGCGCGGGAGTTCGGCGATATCAGCGAGAACTCGGAGTACGACGACGCCAAGAATGAACAGGCGATGCTGGAGCACCGGATCGCCACGCTCGAAGAGCGCCTCAAGGCCGCACGCGTCGTGGAGGCCAAGGAGCTCGAGAAGGGCATCGTCGGCGTTGGCTCCAAGATCCGGCTCAAGGACATCGAGGCCAACGAGACGACCGAGTACGTGATGGTCGGGTCTGCCGAGGCCGACCCTGAGAACCGGAAGCTCTCCAACGAGTCACCGGTCGGGCAGGCGGTCATGGGCCGCAAGAAGGGCGAGACCGTCGAGGTGGCAGCACCGCGCGGCGCCCTCAAGTTCAAGATCGTCGACGTCAAGGCCGCCTGAAAGGCAACGCATCGAGGCGGGTTCGAATCGGCGGATGGCCTGCCCGTCGCAGGTGCCTCGGTTCGCGGGGTGGAGCGAACCGCTTTGACGCAGACAGCGTTGCCGAGAAGGTTTCCCGGTCGGAACGAGATCGTCGACGTACTACGTGAGGCGGAGCCGCTCGAAGCGGGAGAGGAAGCGAGCGAGCGCCGACGACTCGCGGGCCGCGTGCTCGCGCGACGCGGTCACGGCAAGCTGACCTTTCTGGATCTGGTCGATCGTTCCGGTCGTATCCAGCTGCTCTGCGCGGCTGACCGTGTCGGCGAGGTCGACGTCGATCTAGGCGACATCATCGGCGTTGAGGGTTTCCCGGCCCGTACGCGACGGGGCGAGGCCTCTCTCGCCGTCGAAGAGCTCGTCACACTCGCGAAGATCGACGTTTCGCTGCCAGACACGTTCCATGGGATCACCGACGTGGAGACGCGATATCGCAAACGCTATCTCGACCTGGCCATGAATGAAGACGTTCGCCTGGACTTCGTGACGCGTTCCCGGATGGTCGCGAGCATCCGGCGGTGGCTGGACAGCCACGGCTTTATCGAGGTGGAGACCCCAGTCTTGCAGCCGCGCTACGGCGGAGCGTTCGCGCGCCCGTTCGTCACGCACCACAACGAACTCGACGCTGACCTCTACCTGCGGATAGCCACCGAGCTCTACCTCAAGCGCTGCATCGTCGGCGGGCTTGAGCGGGTGTACGAGCTCGGAAAGGACTTCCGGAACGAAGGCGTCTCGTACAAGCACCAGCCCGAGTTCACGATGCTCGAGTGGTACGAGGCGTACGCCGACTACCGCGACACGATGGAGCGGATCGAGCAGCTTGTCGATCACGTCGCTACCGAGGTACTCGGAACTACCGAGGTCACGTTTCGCGGCGAGACCGTCAACCTGCAGGCTCCGTGGGAGCGAGTGCGGCTGCCCGAGGCGCTCGGTGAGCTCGGACTCTGGATCCGCGATGAGGGGGAGCTCCGCGGCGCGCTTGCCGCCAAGGGCGTCGACACCGAGCACGACCGGACGTGGGCCCAGCTCGTCGACCATGCCCTCTCGTCGTTCGTCGAGCCGGAGCTCGTTCGTCCCACGATTCTCTACGACTATCCGATCGAGCTCTCCCCGTTCGCGCGACGAACGAAAGACGACCCGACCTTGGTCGAGCGGTTCGAGTACTTCGTCTGCGGCATGGAGCTCGGCAACGCGTTCACTGAGATCAACTCAGCGGCGGAGCAGGCTGAGCGATTCGAGTTGCAGGAGGCCCAGAGGGCTGCCGGAGATGCCCTGGCGGAGCTGGGCGACCCGGATTTCGTGGAGGCTCTGTCCTACGGGATGCCGCCAACCGGCGGGATCGGGCTCGGCATCGACCGTCTGGCGATGCTGCTTACGGGGCGTGAGACGATTCGGGACGTCGTTCTCTTTCCGGCTCTTCGCCAGCACTCGGACGGATGAGGCCGCCCCGCCGGTGCTCGCTTCGGAGACGCCGCACCTCGAGTTCTGACTGTCCGCCGACCCCGCTCGCCATCAAGTACAGGCCCGCGTACCCGGCCCACTCTCCGTACGGTTCGAGGAGTCGCGCCGTGTCGGCGGCGGTTGCCTCGCGCCCCAGGCGCGCCGTACAGAACTTCACGAGGCTCAGGTCGCCCACGAGTCCATGCTCTCGCCGGCCGAGGCCTTCGAGACAGATCACGCCTGCCGACCACGGCCCTAGCCCTCGCTCGCGCGTTAGCCATGCGACCACGTCGTCGGTTGGAACGTCGTGGAGCCGTTCCAGATCGACCGAACGGGAGAGACGAACCAGCGTCGAGGCCTTTCTCGCGATGAGGCCCGAGCGTGCCAACTGCGCGACGCTGACCTCCGCGAACGTGGACTGCGTCGGTGGCAGAAACAGGTCGCCGTGCGACACGCAGTGACGCCGGATCAATCGACCCTCGAGTTGCCTCGCCTCCCGCGCGGTGATGAGTTGCCCACAGAGCGCGCGAAGCAGCGCGTGGTGCACGGTGGCTCTGCGCAGCGGGCGCATGCCCTGGAAGCGGCGCGTTGCGTCGCCGATCAGGGGGTCGCGGGCGAACGCGCGTAGGAACGGCGTGTGATCGTCATCGACCGCGAGCACGTACCGAAGCCGTGCCACGGCCTCAGGCGCGGCCTCGGACGTCACCTCGATCTCGAGTGGACCGCGCTTTCGCTGCGCCACGCGGGCTCGAGCCGGAGTTCCGGCGGCTTCGAATGCCAGCTCGAGGACACCGTCCCGGCGACGTCGCGTGGGGTCGCTGGCTCCATGGGCGACAAGCGAGAGGTCGTACGGCCCGACCGGGTCGAAATGGGTATGAACCGTGACCATACTGGCGGACACTAGGCGACCGGCCGGCGGCCGCGTCGGGGTTACCTACCTGTACATCCGAGGCAATCGCGTAACGTACGGATTCTGCCGATAAGGGTGGGAAGATGGACGTACGGATGCATGAATTCGGTACCATCCTGGAACGAATAGCGGTGGCCCGCGGCCTAACAGTCGAGCGGCTGAAACCGGAGATGAGAGCGAGGTAGCGAAGACGTGTTTGAGCGCTTCACAGAACGGGCCCGACAGGTCGTCGTTCTCGCGCAGGACGAAGCTCGCGCCCTCAAGCACAACTACATCGGCACCGAGCACATCCTTCTAGGCCTGCTTCGCGAGGAGGAGGGCCTGGCGGCGCGGGTGCTCGAGAGCCTCGACATCACGGTTGAAGAGGTTCGCGCTCAGGTAGCTCGCATCGTCGGTCAGGGTGACGAGGTCACCACCGGTCAGATCCCGTTCACCCCGCGGGCGAAGAAGGTGCTGGAGTTGGCGCTGCGGGAGGCGCTCTCGCTCGGACACAACTACATCGGGACAGAGCACATCCTGCTTGGCCTCGTGCGTGAGAACGAGGGAGTCGCAGCGCGAATCCTCCTGGACTTCGACGCCGATGCGGAGAAGATCCGCAACGAGATCATCCGGATGCTCTCAGGCCCTGGTCGTCGGCAGCAAGGGTCCGGACAGACGAGCAGCGAGAAGTCGAAGAGCTCCAAGCTGCTCGACCAGTTCGGCCGCAACCTCACGCGGCTCGCTGCAGACGCGAAGCTTGACCCGGTGGTCGGTCGTCAGACCGAGATCGAGCGCGTCATGCAGATCCTCTCGCGGAGGACCAAGAACAACCCCGTTCTAATCGGCGAGCCCGGCGTAGGCAAGACGGCCGTCGTGGAAGGGCTCGCAGCCCGAATCTCGTCAAACCAGGTGCCCGAGTTGCTCAAGGGAAAGCAGATCTACACCCTTGACCTCGCGGCGCTCGTGGCCGGCTCGAAGTACCGAGGAGAGTTCGAGGAGCGGCTCAAGAAGGTCATGAAGGAGATCGGCCAGCGCGGCGACATCATCCTGTTCATCGACGAGCTCCATAACCTCGTCGGAGCAGGCGCTGCTGAAGGCGCGATCGACGCCGCGTCGATTCTCAAACCAGCCCTCGCACGCGGCGAGTTGCAAACAATCGGCGCGACCACACTCGATGAGTACCGCAAGTACCTCGAGCGCGACGCCGCGCTCGAGCGGCGGTTCCAGCAAGTCAAGATCGAGGAGCCGTCGGTCGACGACACCGTCGAGATCCTGCGAGGTCTTCGCGACCGGTACGAGGCCCATCACAGGTGCAAGATCACGGATGAAGCGCTACAGGCATCCGCGATTCTCGCGGACCGCTACATCCAGGATCGCCACCTGCCTGACAAGGCGATCGACCTGATCGACGAAGCCTCTTCGCGAATGCGCATCAAGACGATGACCGCACCGCCGCAGTACCGCGAGCTCGAGGAGGAGATCGAGACCGTGCGGAAGGACAAGGAGGCGGCGATCGAGGATCAGGAATTCGAGAAGGCCGCCAACCTCCGTGACAAGGAGCGCAAGCTCGCGCAGAAGAAGCGGGAGCTCGAGGAGGATTGGCAGAGCGAGGAGTCCTCCGTCCAGCCGGAGATCGGCGAGGAAGAGATCGCCGACATCGTCTCGATGTGGACGGGCATCCCGGTCTTCAAGCTCACCGAGGCCGAGTCGCAGAAGCTCATCCGCATGGAGGACGAGCTGCACAAGCGCGTGATCGGCCAGCATGCTGCGATCGTTGCGGTCTCGAAGTCGATTCGCCGAGCGCGCGCCGGCATCAAGGATCCAAAACGACCGACCGGCTCGTTTATCTTCCTCGGCCCATCGGGTGTGGGCAAGACCGAGCTCGCCCGCACGCTTGCCGAGTTCCTCTTCGGCGACGAGGACGCGCTGATTCAGGTCGATATGTCGGAGTTCATGGAGAAGCACTCCGTGTCGCGTCTCGTTGGGTCGCCACCTGGCTACATCGGCTACGACGAGGGCGGGCAGCTCACAGAGGCCGTACGCCGGAAGCCCTACTCGGTTGTCCTGCTCGACGAGGTCGAGAAAGCACACCCAGATGTCTTCAACATCCTGCTCCAGATCCTGGAGGACGGGAAGCTGACCGACGCCCAGGGGCGAAAGGTCGACTTCCGCAACACGATCATGATCATGACGTCGAATATCGGTGCAGCCACGATCGCGAAGAACCAATCGCTCGGCTTCACCGTCTCTGACGAGGAGTCGGGTCTCTCGTACGACGATATGAAGAGTCGAATCATGGGCGAGCTCAAGAAGGTCTTCCGGCCCGAGCTGCTGAACCGCATCGACGAGGTCATGGTCTTTCACAAGCTTGCGAAAGCCGAGATCACGGAGATCGTCGAGCTGCTACTCCGGCGACTGCGGGAACAGATGGCGCAGCACGAGACGACGATCGAGCTCACCGACGCCGCGAAAGAGCTGCTCGTCGAGCAGGGTTATGACCCAGCAATGGGTGCGCGGCCGTTGCGTCGAGCGATCCAGCGATTCATCGAGGACCCGCTTGCTGACTTCGTGCTGGGCGCCGAGCTGTTGCCTGGCTCGACGATCCACGTCGACCGCAAGGAAGGCGAAGAAGAGATCGACATCACGGTCGTCGGGCCCATCGAAGAGCCCGAAGAGCTCGAGAAGGTCACGGTGCCTGCCGAAGGCCCCGCGGACGACGCCGACACCGACGACCATGACGGCGACGCTGACGGCGACTACTAGCCGACCTTGCGTTACCGCCTAGACGCGCGGAATTGGCGCGGTCAGGTGCGCAAGACGACACCTCCCTGGAGCGCCGCCGTCAGGCTCCGATCCTAGAATCGCTTCGTGGCCAAGGCCGCTCTTCAACACGCGTGTAGCGAGTGCGGCTACGCAACGGCCAAGTGGCTTGGGCGCTGCCCATCCTGCGGCGAGTGGGGCACGCTCAACGCCGAGGTAACTCCCATGAAGTCGAGGGCGACAGAAGCGGGGGCAGGGCGCCCCGTGCTTCGGCTGGTCGAAGTGGAAGCCGACGATGCCGCCCGACTGCCGACCGGCGTCTCCGAACTCGATCGAGTTCTCGGGGGCGGGCTGGTCCCCGCGTCGATGGTCCTTGTGTCGGGCGACCCAGGGATCGGCAAGTCGACGTGGTTGCTGATGGCACTCGGGCACCTGAGTCAACACCATTCGGTGCTGCTCATTACCGGAGAGGAGTCGGTTGCGCAGGTCAAGCTGCGCGGCGAGCGCATCGGTGACGTCGACAACGTCGGCATCCTTGCCGAGACGAATCTCGATGCCGTGTGCGCGACCCTCGAGGCGGAGCGACCTCTCGTGTGCGTCATCGACTCTGTCCAAACGCTCTTCGATCCGAACATCGGCTCGGCTCCAGGATCGGTCAGCCAGGTGCGTGAGGCGACAGCTCGTCTGCTCCGTGTGGCGAAGGAGCTGAACATCGCGATGTTCCTCGTCGGCCACGTCACGAAGGAGGGCGCGGTCGCCGGACCGCGCGTCCTCGAACACCTGGTCGACTGTGTGCTCCAGTTCGAGGGCGACCGGTATCGCTCGCATCGCATTCTTCGCGCCGTCAAGAACCGGTTCGGGTCTACGAACGAGCTCGGCGTCTTCGAGATGACTGCAACCGGCCTGATCGGTCTGGCCGATCCATCCGAGCTGTTCGGGAAGGGCGAGCCAGATCAGCCCGGCTCGGTCGTGATCTGCGCGCTTGAGGGCACCCGACCGATCCTCCTCGAGGTCCAGGCGCTTGTGGCGCGCACTGACCTCGCTATGCCGCGACGGGTCGGAACGGGCGTGGACCCGAAACGTCTCGCGATGATCGTTGCCGTGCTCGGCCGTCATGGGCGGCTGAACCTCGGGCAATCTGACGTCTACGTCAACATCGCCGGAGGCGTACGCGTTGACGAGCCAGGAGCTGATCTGGGGATCGCCCTGGCAATCGCATCCGCGGCGCGTGGCACACCTGCCAAACCGGGGCTGGCCTGCTTCGCCGAGATCGGACTCACGGGTCGGCTTCGGACGGTGCCGCAGAGCGAGCGGCGGCTCGGCGAGTGTTCGAAGCTAGGCCTGGAGCGGGTACTCGTCGCAGCTGGGACCGACAAGGCTGGCAAGATAGAGCTTGTTCGAGCCGAAACGCTTCACACGGCGCTCGAGCTTGCGATCGATGGAAGCCGACCCACCGACGAATAGTGACCTGCTCGAGGCGCTCAGAACCGTCGCGCCCGGAACGGCCCTGCGCCGCGGCATTGACGACATCATCCGAGCACGGCTTGGCGCGCTGATCACGATCGGCGAGTTGTCGAAGCTCTCGTTTCTCTTCTCGGGGGGCATGCGCATCGACCTCCCGTTCTCACACCAGCATCTCTACGAGCTCGCGAAGATGGACGGCGCGATCATCGTGAATGCTGCCTTGACTCGACTCGTGTATGCCAACGTTCAGCTGCTGCCGGATCCCAGTATCCCCTCGTCGGAAACAGGCACCCGACATCGAACTGCCGAGCGAGTCGCGCGCCAAACGAACGCCATGGTGATCTCGATCTCGCAGCAGCGCGAGACCGTAACACTGTTCCATGGCGAGGCCCGTTACCAGCTCGCAAGGATCTCGGATCTACTGGGACGCACGAATCAGGCGCTCGCGACGTTGGAGACGTACCGCCAGCGGCTTGATCAGGGCCTCACCCGTTTGACGGCGCTCGAGTTTCAGAGCGCCGTGACGCTCGATGACGTGATCGTGGTGCTGCAGCGAGCGGAGATGACCAACCGCATGGCCGAAGAGGTGGAGCGGAACTGCGTTGAGCTCGGGCAGGAGGCTCGCTTGATCCGGATGCAGCTGGACGATCTCGCGGATGGCGTTCAACGTGAGCGAGGCGCGGTCGTGTTCGACTACATCGCCGATGCGCGCAAGGGCCGGGCTGGCGCGGCCGTCGACAAGCTCACCAACCTGACGGCACGCGAGCTTGTCGACCCCGAGCGATACGTCGACCTCCTCCGCTACGAGGCCGGGACCGATCCCCTGGACCTCTCGGTCGAGCCTCGCGGATTTCGCGTGCTGTCGCACATACGGCGTATCCCGGAAGGCGTGGTTCGGCACCTGGTTCGCGATCTTGGCTCGCTCGATGCCATCGTTCGGGCAAGCCATCGTGACCTCGAACGGGTCGAGGGCGTCGGGGCCGTGCGGGCGAAGGAGATCCGCGAGGGCCTGCGTCGGCTGCAGGAGCACAACCTGGTCGACCGTTACCTGCAGCTCTGAGGCCGCTTTGAGCGGGCGTATCGCCCGTTTGAGGGTGTGACTCCTCACCCGATCGGTCGGTTCGGGGTTGCCTTGCTGGAGGGGCGTCGCGGTACAATGCCTCAAGCGCGCAAGCGATCAGAGCGTCTCAGACGCCTGAAGCTTGGGAGGAGGAAGATTGTTCGACATTGGCGATAAGGTCGTCTATCCCCATCATGGGGCGGGGACCGTGGTAACGAAGGAAGTCCGTACCGTGCTTGGTGAGTCTCGCGAGTATCTGACCATTCAGATCTTGCACAACGATCTGACGGTCAACGTGCCGGCAGAGAACGCTGAGAAGGTTGGCCTGAGGAAGGTCATCGATGAGCAGGCGGTTGAGCGCGTCATCGAGGTGCTGCACGGATCGGGCACGACCATGCCCAAGAACTGGAACCGCAGGTTCAAGTACAACCGGGACAAGATGAAGACCGGCGATGTCTATGAGCTCGCCGAGGTTGTTCGTAACCTGTCACTACGCGAACAGGACAAGGGTCTTTCGACGGGCGAGAAGCAGATGTTCGTCAAGGCGAAGAAGATTCTGTCGAGTGAGTTCATGTACGCCAAAGACATGGACGAAGAAGAGTCCGCCGCCTGGCTGGACGGGCTCCTCGCGAGCGTTAGCGACGCGGCCGTCGTCCCTGCCTAGGGCACGGACACCTGAGACATGCGTAGCGCGGGCCGCGAGATGATCGCGGCCCGCGTTGTTTCTGCTCACAGCCGGAGCACCCAGGCGTGAACGGAATCTGGGCAATTCTCGTGGCCGCGGGGCGTGGCGAGCGGCTTGCGGCCGACCGGCCGAAGGCGTTCGTCGCGTTCAACGGCAAGCCGCTGCTTGCCGAGAGCCTGTCGCGACTCGACCGCAGCGATCTCGTGACCAATCTCGTTGTGGTTGCGCCGCCGGGTTGGGAAGAGCCCGCCATTCTCTGCGCCGAGGACGAGAGCGCGAGCAAGGTTGTCGCGTGCGTCACGGGCGGGGACACGCGGGTTGACTCGGTTAGGGCAGGAGTGGCGGAGGTGCCGTCGGGCGCCGCCGTGATCATGGTTCACGATGCCGCGCGCCCGCTCGTCACCGACGAGGTGATCGCCCGCGTGCTCGGAGCGATCGACGGCGACGTCGATGGCGCCGTTCCGGGTTTAGCGATCCCTGACACGATCAAGCGCGCACCAACCGGCATCGTGGAACAGACTGTCTCGAGAGACAGTCTGTTCGCGGTGCAGACGCCCCAGGCGTTCCGCGCCGAGATCTTTCGTCGCGCGCTGGCCGAGGTGTCGGATGCCGCCACGGACTGCGCGGGCATCGCTGAGGCCGTCGGGGCGCGGGTGCGGGTTGTCGCCGGCGAACCCCGGCTCGCCAAGATCACGACCGCAGCAGATCTGGCGCTGGTCGAGGAACTCGCACGGCAGTGATCGTCGACTACCACATGCACCTGCGCGGCCCGCTCGTCGATGGCTCCGAGCCGTTGGTCCACCGGCTCGACGCGCTCCAGCGTTTCGTCGAGCGTGCCCAGGAGCGTGGCGTAGACGAGATCGCTTTCACCGAGCACGTCTACTACTTCGTGCAGACCCGCGAGATCTGGACGCGCCCGTACCAGCTTGACCGATGCGTGTTCGACCTGGATGCGTACTGCGAGGTCATTGCCGAGGCTAAGGACCGCGGCTTGCCGGTAAAGCTCGGCCTCGAGGTCGAGCACGTTGGCGATCGCCAGGGGCGACTTTCCGAGCTGCTTGCCGGCTACCCGTGGGACATCCTCCTTGGCTCAGTGCATTGGCTTGGCGATCGCGCGGTCGACGCGGGCGAGCATGCAGCAGACGGGATCTGGTCCGTGCTTCCTGTCGAAGATGTCTGGCGCGCGTACTTCGATGCGCTCGCGGAGTTGGCCGGGAGCGGTGCGCTCGACGTTCTTGCCCACCCGGATCTCGTGAAGATCTACGATCGCCGGCCGGCGCGTGGAGTGGTGGAGCGGCTGTACGAGCAGGCGG
The DNA here is from genome assembly GCA_030598925.1 of Actinomycetes bacterium. Lineage (GTDB taxonomy): Bacteria > Actinomycetota > Thermoleophilia > Gaiellales > Gaiellaceae > JAUVPB01. Next base: position 465 of record JAUVPB010000025.1, on the reverse strand, counting down.
CAGCGGCTATTGAAGCCGCGGGCGTGGCTGTTGAGGTGTCGACGGCAGGCTTACGCAAGCCGGTCGGCGAGCTGTACCCGGATCCGTACTTCCTGGCCGAGTGCGCTCGGCGTGAGGTGCCGGTCACGCTGGCCTCGGATGCGCATCAGTCCGAGCTTGTGGGTGAAGATTACGACCGTGCACTCAAGCTGCTGGACACGGTTGGTGTCGTAGACGTTGCCGTGTTCAGCGGTCGCGAACGACGGCTGGAGCCACTCGCCGGCTAACTCGTTCAGGCGACGGGACTCGCGGGCTCCGAATCACGCGTCAGCGATCACGGCGCTGCGCATAGCATCATGGCGATGGAGCACGAGAAGATGCTGCCGTGAGCGATCTGCGAGTCGGGATCGGAATCGACGCGCACGCGTTCGACTTCGACTTGCCGCTTGTACTGGGCGGCGTAGCGTTCCCGGGAGAACCCGGTCT
>JAUVPB010000295.1 GCA_030598925.1 Actinomycetes bacterium | reverse complement strand
CGTCTGGTGGCGGTCCAGCGATGTCGATCAACGACTGTCCCGCACTGCGCGACAGCTGTTCCGCATCGCTCGAGGACGGTGCTTTGTCATCCGAGAAGACGAAGAACTCCAACGTTATGGCGACGATCACCGCCGCCGCAACGATCGCGATCAGAGAGAGCTGTCGCGCCCGCTTGCGAGGAGACGAGGTCGGTGCGCTCCAACCTTGCTTGCTACTCGTCCCGGCCGGGACTCTCTCCGCTGCGGCCGACGACTCGCGTAGGTCGACCCGACGGGAATTGGGCTCGCCCGAAGGGGCCGCGCGATTCGCCTCAGCAGCGCGGCCGCGCGCCACCAAGGAGACGGCACCGGTCGCATCGGGCGCAGACTCGTTGCTCAGGGCGGCCGCGAACTCTGTGCAACTGGCGTGGCGATCCTCAGGCGCCTTCGCCAGAGCCCTCGCCATCGCCCAATCGAGCCCCACCGAAAGCTCCGGCCGCACCTTCCGCACCGACGGCGGCTCCTCATCAACGTGCGCGTCAAGAACGTCGCTCGGGTCTCCTGAAAACGGCGGCAGCCCGGTCAGGCACTCGTACAAGACGCACGCCAGCGCGTACTGGTCGCTGCGCGAGGACGGCTCCCCGCCCAGCACCTGCTCCGAGGACAGGTACCCGACCTCCGGCCCAGGTCTCGCGTCGGCCGACGGTGGCATTCTGTCTACCGGCCGCCAGAGGCCGAAATCGACCAGCCGAATGCGCGCCACCGCCATCCCCGCGTCGCCACACTCGACCAGAACATTCGCAGGCTTGAGATTCCCGTGCACGACCCCGCTCCCCCAACGAGCGGCGTCCAAACCTCGCGCCGCCCGCGACACCAGGTCAACCGCGACAGCCGGCTCGAGTGTGTCCGCCCCGCGCAGCCCTGTCAGATCGTCCCCTTCCACCCAATCCCGCACGACGACTAGCTGGTCACCCTCGACCCAGGTGCGGAGCACGCGCACGATGGCCGGGTCGGGAACCTGATCGAACCGACTGCAGACCCGCTCAACACGAGCACGAAGCGCGCCGCCCCCGGAAGCACCGACCTCGACGAGCTTCAATACCACCAGCCGGCCAGTCGCCGGATCCAGAGCCCGCAACGTATCGCCACCGGCGCCACGACCTGGCACGGCCTCGACCAGGTACCCGGCGATCTCAGTACCAACACGCGGATCAGCCGAAACTGACTCCGACATCAACCCAGCCTAGAGCACCTCGCCGGCCACGCAAGTCGCGTCACGAGTCAACCCGGAACCCGTTCCAACTGGCATGCGAGCTAGTGTGCGGCGGGTGCCTCGTCCTCCAGAGCCTCGGCGAGGCTAGACATGAGCGACGGCAACGACTTGCTGTCGTGAATCTTCCACGCCGATCAAGGAGACGCCGTTGAAAGTCTCGCTCATCCCGAAGCCTTCCGAGTTCTACGATCTCTTCATGGAGGCGAGCACCAACGCGCTGGAGGCGGCTCGGCAGACCGAGGTCCGTTTCCGTGACTTCCCCGACTCGGCCGTCAGCCACGCAGACATCAAGGAGCTCGAGCATGTGGGAGACGGGCTGACTCGTGACCTCTTCCAGCTCCTCAATACGCAGTACGTGACGCCGTTTGACCGCGAGGACATCTTTGACCTGGCCACGTCGCTCGACGACGTGGTCGACACGATCGACCACGCGTCCGACCTGCTCGACCTCTACGCGCTCGAGAGCACTGCCGCGCCCGCGATCGAGCAATGCAAGATTCTCGTCGGGGCCGTCGAGCAGCTTACGACGGCCGTGGGCAAGCTCAAGAGCCTGAAGAGCATCGAGCCTGCGCTGATCGAGGTCCATAGGCTCGAGGACGAAGGCGATCGGGTAGTGCGCGACGCGATCGCGGACCTCTTTCACGGCACGAACGTCGATCCGCTCGTTGTCATTCGTTGGAAGGACATTTTCGAGGCGCTCGAGGATGCCATTGATGCCTGCGAGTCAGCCGCCAACGTCATCGGGAACATCTTTGTGAAGAACGCGTAGCGGCCTTGGAGCTCGCCACCCTCGTCGCCGTCGTCGCCGTCGCGCTGTTCTTCGACTTCACGAACGGCTTTCACGACACCGCCAACTCAATCGCGACGAGCGTTTCGACGCGCGCTCTCGCACCCCGGCCGGCCGTTATCAGCGCCTCGTTCCTCAACTTCGCTGGAGCATTCGTGTCGATCGAGGTTGCTGCCACCGTCGCGACCGGAATCGTCGATCCCGATGCGATCACGCTCAAGGTCGTTCTCGCGGGGCTCGTCGGGGCGATCACGTGGAACCTGGCGACGTGGTTTCTCGCGCTACCGTCAAGCTCGAGCCACGCGCTCGTCGGAGGGATGGTCGGGGCGGCAGTCGCGGCCGCCGGTTTCGGCGTCGTCCAGTGGAGCGGACTCAAAGACAAGGTCCTGATCCCGTCGCTCCTCGCTCCCCTCTTCGGCCTCCTTGGCGCAGCCATGCTGATGATCATCATCCTCTGGCTGGTTCGCCGCCGGTCGCCCGGGCTTGTCAACCGGGGGTTTCGTCGTCTTCAGCTCGTCTCCGGCGGCTTCGTCGCGTTCACGCACGGGACGAACGACGCGCAGAAGACGATGGGGATCATCGCACTCGCCCTCGTCGCGGCCGGTCGGCTCGACGCCGACAACTTCCACGTTCCTCTTTGGGTCATCGTGAGTGCCGCCACAGCCATGGGGCTCGGCACGTACGCCGGCGGATGGCGGATCATCAGGACGCTCGGTCAGCGGGTCGCAAAGCTCGACCCGCCCCAGGGCTTCGCGGCGCAGACGGCGACGGCCAGCATTCTCTGGTTCACGGGGACCGTCGGCTTCCCCGTCTCGACGACCCACACCGTCTCGGGCTCGGTGCTCGGAGCCGGAGCGACGCGCCGGCTCTCCGCAGTGCGCTGGGGAGTGGCCGGCAACATCGCCATCGCCTGGGTCATGACGATCCCCTGCGCCGCCCTCGTTGGCGCCGCGATGGAGCTCGTGACGCGAGTGCCAGGCGGCACAGTGCTCGTCTTGCTGT
>JAUVPB010000326.1 GCA_030598925.1 Actinomycetes bacterium | reverse complement strand
TCGAGGGCATCGGCGGCGACTCGGATCTGCAGGAGGACTGGTTCTTTATGGTCAACGGTGTCGAGCCGGACATCGGCGCCGCCGAGTTGAAGGTCGACGATGGCGACGTGATCTGGTGGGATCACCGCAGCTGGATCGACGGAGGGGGTCATCCAGCAGCGGTCGTGGGCGCATTTCCCTATCCCTTCCACCGCGGCTGGAAGGGCCAGGTGCGAGCCGTTGAGGTGAACGCGCCAGCCGTGCTCGACGAGGCGGCGGCGGCGTTGCAGGCCTTTCTGAGCGTCACAGCACCTGACGATCCCGAGGCCGAGCCGCACCGCTTCGTCCTCGAGCTGAACGCGGAGAGCGACGGTGCCGAACTCACGGCGTCGATGGGGTCGAAGAACGGCTCGGCCGTGACGTTCGTACTTGCGGGCGGCGAAGACGCGGTACGGGCTGCCGTCGCTACCTTGATCGAAACACCCGCGGTGATTGCGCACCGCTACTCAGCCTCGTTCGACGCGAGTGGCCGGGTCGTCGCAGAATGATCGCGCCCGGGGCGGCAGGGCTCTTGCTTGCGGGTGCCGGTGCGGCCGCATTGCTGACGGAGCGCGTGTGGGTGAGCGCTGGGCTGTCTCTCGTGTTTCTGCTCCTCGTGCTCACCGGTCCTGCCGGCCGTCGCTGGCCCTACCTTGCGGCGGCGCTGGTCTCTGGCCTCGGGGTGTTCGTGCTCTCGCCGTTTCTCGCAGTGAACGGCACGACGATCCTTTGGAGTGGGCCGACCGTGCCGGTTCTCGGCGTGATTGACGTCACGCGAGAGGAGCTGGTCGAGGCCGCGCTCCACGCGACGCGCCTTACCGCGGTTGCTCTCGCGTTCGCGGTGTACGCGCTTCGCCTCGACCATGACGCGCTACTCGCCGCCGCCGGTCGCGTGAGGCGATCCGCCTTCATCGCGGCGCTGGCGATTCGGCTCGTCCCGTCGCTCGAACGCGACGCGATCGGGCTGGCAGAAGCCGTTCGCGGACGTGGGCTGGAGCTCCAGGGTGTACGGGCACGATCCCAGCTCATCTCGCCGCTCGTCGCAGGCTCGCTCGAGCGGGCCCTCAACCTCGCCGAGTCGATGGAGGCTCGAGGCTTCGGACGCGCTGGACGCACCCGCCTGCCCGGCCCACGGTGGCGGGTACGTGACTGGCTGGTCGCGGCTCTTGCCGTCGCTCTTCCTCTCATGGTGGCCCTGTGGCTCTAGCAACGGTCGAACGGCTGTCCGTCACCTACCGTGGCGCAACCGCGCGGGCCCTCCGCGACGTATCGCTGCGGATCGACGAGGGCGAGAGCATCGCGCTGCTCGGTCTGTCGGGCGCCGGCAAGTCGACGCTCCTTCGCGCCCTGGCGGGCCTCGTGCCCCACTTCCACGGGGGACGGTTCGAAGGTCGTGTCTGCGTTGGCGGCCTCGACACGCGAGAGGCCCGCCCGGCCGAACTGGTCGGACGCGCTGCGATCGTCTTTCAGGATCCCGAGGATCAGGTTGTCATGACCCGGGTGCTGCGGGAGGTCGCCTTCGGGCTCGAGAACGTCGGTGTGCCGTCTCAGCTCCTGCAAGAACGTGCCGAGGAAGCGCTCGAGGCCGTCGGCGCTCTCCACCTGCGGGATCGTCGTGTGATGGAGCTCTCCTGTGGGGAGCTGCAGCGGGTGTGTCTCGCCTCGGCGCTCGCGCTTCGACCCGAGCTGCTCTTGCTCGATGAGCCGACCTCACAGCTCGACGCCGACGGAGCCGCGGCGTTTCTCGATGCGGTCGCAGCGGCGGGCTGCGCTGTCGTTCTCTCCGAGCAGCGCATCGCGCGAGCGCTCGGCGCGACAGACCGCGTGCTCGCGCTCGAGGACGGGCGCGTCGTGTTCGACGGAGACCGAGGGGCGGCTGAGGAATGGCTGGCGCGAGAGACGGCCGGACTCGGCGCTCGCCCACTCGCCGAGCCGCTGGCGGCGCCGCGCGACGACACCGTGGTGGAACTGACCGACGTGGGGTTCGCGTACGCTGACCGGACGGTCGTCGACGGTCTCGATCTCACGGTGCGCGCGGGCGAGATCGTCGCGCTCGAGGGCCCCAATGGCTGCGGGAAGACGACGATCGGCAAGCTCGCGGCGGGCCTGCTCGAGCCATCGTCCGGCCGCGTCGAGCGAGGCGGGCGCGCAGGCTACCTCTCGCAGGATCCG
>JAUVPB010000032.1 GCA_030598925.1 Actinomycetes bacterium | reverse complement strand
TATCACTGGCGTAGCGGCTACCCCGTGTGGGAAATATCTCGACACGAGCCCGAAGGAAATCGCCGCAGCAGCGGCCAGCGAAGCGCTCGCAGATGCCGGCATATCGGCCGACGAAATCGATGCGGTCGTCGTTGGAAACGCGGTCGCAGGTCTGATCGGCGGCCAGGAATGCATTCGCGGACAGGCGTTTCTACAAGACACCGACCTGATCGGCAAACCTGTCTTCAACGTCGAGAACGCGTGTGCCTCTGGATCGAGCGCCTTCCACCTCGCCTGCCAGGGGAACAAGGCCGGTACCTACGAGACGGTGCTCGCGATCGGCGTCGAGAAGATGACGCACGAAGATAAGGCTCGTTCGTTCTCGGCGCTCGAAGGAGCGCTCGACGTAGAGGAATACCCGCTGGACACCGACGACCGGAAGCGCTCCGTGTTCATGGACATCTACGCCAACAAGGCGAAGAAGTACATGGCCAAATACGGATCCTCGAAAGAGCACCTGGCGCGTGTTGTTTCGAAGAACCGCCAGCACGCAGCGCTCAATCCGATCGCGCAGTATCGCGACACCCTGACGGTGGAGGAAATACTCGCCTCGCGACCGATCGTCGAGCCGTTCACGCTCCCGATGTGCTCACCCATCGGTGATGGCGCAGCCGCGATCGTCGTCACCACGGCCGAGCGTGCCAAGGGTAAGCCGGGCGCGATCCGAGTCGCAGGGACCGCCGGGGCGTCCGGCAAGCCGGGATCGGGCTCCCCCGCGGTCGCCCGGGCCGCGCAAGCCGCCTACGAGCAAGCTGGCATCGGGCCGGACGAGATCGGCGTCGCTGAGGTTCACGATGCGGCGGCCTCGGCTGAGCTCGAGGAGATCGAGAATCTCGGCCTGGCCGGCGAAGGCGAAGCCTTCCGACTGAACGACGCCGGCGACACGTCGCTCGGGGGTCGGATTCCCGTCAATGTCTCGGGCGGCCTGATTTCGCGCGGTCATCCCGTCGGCGCTACTGGGGCTCTACAGATCTACGAGATCGTGACGCAACTGCGCGGAGAGGCCGGCGATCGCCAGGTCGATCCACATCCACGCTTCGGGGTCTCGCAGAACGGCGGCGGCTTCATCGGCGACGACGTTGCCGCAGCAATGGTGACGATCCTCGCCGCGTAGCCCGACAGCGCGTGGCTGAGGCCGTCCTACTTGACAAACGCGGGCCGCTAGCGTTCATCACCCTGAACCGGCCGGCTGCGATGAACGCCTCGACCGCTCGGCTCACGAGACGCTCGTCTCGATCTGACGGAGCTCCGCGACGACGACCTCAACGTCGCTGTCATCACGGGCGCGGGCGAGCAGGCGTTCTGGTCGGGAGCCGATCTGAAGGCGTGGTTCGCTGAGGCTTCCATCATTGCGACGGCGGGAACATCCGCCTCCCACTCGTCGTTGGTCTAGGTAACGCGCTTCGTATGACCTTGACCGGCGAGCGGATCGATGCCAGCGAAGCCCATCGCATTGGGCCAGTGAGCGACGTCGTAGCAACGGGCTCGCTCGCGGAAGAGGCAGAACGGATCGCGACACGCGTTTCCGTGAACCCACCACTCGGCGTGCAGTCAGCGAAGGAGGCCACACTGCGATCGATCGGCCGCACACTCGAAGATGCACTCCATCTCGAGCACATGTTCTTCGCCTCGCTCGCGAAGACGGAGGACTACGTCGAGGGACCGCGCGCTTTCGCCGAAAAGCGCGACCCAGACTTCAAAGGCCGCTAGACGCATCGATCCTCGATGCGATCGGAAGGAGTGAGATGACGGACAAGAAGCAACTCACCGAAGAGCAATGGCGCGAGCGACTTACCCCGGAGCAGTACGCAATTCTGCGCGCGAAGGGCACCGAGCCGGCCTTCACGGGCGAGTACGACAAGTTCTACGAGCCCGGCATGTACAAGTGCGCGGGGTGCGGCGCGGAAGTCTTCGCCGGGGGCACGAAGTTCGACTCCGGCTCAGGCTGGCCAAGCTTCTATGCGCCAACCGACGAGGCGGCCGTCGAGAAGGAAACCGATCGTAGCTTCGGCGTGACTCGAACGGAGGTGCTTTGCGCCTCCTGCGACGGCCACCTTGGGCACGTCTTCCCAGACGGACCGAACCCGACTGGCGATCGGTTCTGCATCAACTCGGCAGCGCTCACGTTCGAGCCCGACGACGAGGCAGAGTCGGACTAGCGTACGTGGGTCGGTGCTCGGGGTCGAGCTTGTAGAGTTGCGCCGTGGCGATCCGAGTCGGTGCCCAGTTGCAGCCGCAGCACGCGGAGTACGCGGAGCTCAGACGCGGGTGGGCAGAGGCCGACGAGATAGGCGTCGACACGCTCTGGAACTGGGATCACTTCTTCCCGCTCTTCGGTGAGGCCGACGGAAAGCATTTCGAGTGCTGGACGACGCTGGCCGCCATGGCCGAGGTCACGGAGCGCACCGAAGTCGGCGCGCTCGTCACATGCTTGACTTATCGCAATCCGCAGCTGCTGGCCGACATGGCGCGCACGGTCGACCACATCTCCGGCGGTCGCCTGATCCTCGGCCTGGGGGCGGGGTGGTTCGAGCGCGACTACGAGGAGTTCGGCTACGAGTTCGGAACCGCGGGGTCGCGCATCAGGGCTCTCGACGCGGCTCTTCCAACGATCCGGAAGCGACTCGAGGCGGGCAACCCAGGGCCGACCCGGAAAGTGCCGGTGCTGATTCCGGGCCGTGGTCCGAAGGTCTCGCTGCGCATCGTCGCCGAGAACGCCGACATGTGGCACTCCTTCGGCACACCTGAGGAGTGGGGAGAGCTGAACCAGAAGCTGACCGACTGGTGCGTGGAGATCGGTCGAGATCCGGCCGAGATCGAGCGATCGATGAGCTTTCCTGATCCGCGTGATCTCGGGCGCGCCGGCGACTACGTCGACGCCGGCGCCAATCATCTGATCATCGGCCTCCAGGGGCCAAAGTACGATCTCGGCGCCGTGCGCGAACTCGTCGCGTGGCGCGACTCACAGAACTGACGCGCCCTTTCTAGGGCGGTCGCTTCCAGGCTCGTCTTGCGCGTTGAATGACCGGTAGCGGGTCGAGCATGTTCTCGAACCGATAGCCGCCTCCTAGGGCCCTCCACAGCTCCACGTGCGCGTGCGCGTCACCGTCGTTCCAGCGAGCCACGAGTGCCACGGGGTTTCCCGCGATCACACGCTGCCCTTCCTCGATACCGGGCAGGGGATCGACATGCCGGAGTACCCACACACGCAGATCGAGGTCGCTCTGCACCTTGATCGTGCCGCCGAAGATCTTCCCTGCCCGGCGGCTATCCCGCCTGACGTCGACAAGCCGACCCGTCGCTGGACTGCGAACGATGCTGCCGGCGAACGCGACCCAGTCCTTTGCTGCGTGATAGCGATGGCCGTCGACGCTCGGCGCGCCGGCCGGGTCCTCGATGCGGAACTCGGACATATCGCCGGGATCGGTTCGGAGCGCCCAGACCGGCTCGACGGGCCTCTTTCGCTTGGAGGCCCGCTTGCGGTGACTGTCGGGGAGGGGTTCTTCGCCGAGGAGCCAGCGTTGTTCCAGCGGCGAGAGCGCCTCATCGACGGAGCGGCGACGGATGCCGGCACGCCACTGCCACGAGCGGACGTGGGCAGCCGTTCGCGGCCCGAAGATGCCGTCGGTGTGGACCCCGAGCTCGACCTGCGCTTTCGCGACATCATCGCCCCACAGAGGCGGGTCCTCGAGCCGTAGGGTTCTCACGGCTCCAGCTAGACGAGCTCGACGTCGGTCATCACCTCGACGAGCGAGGGTCCATCGTGGGCCAGCGCCCGCGACAGAGCGGGCTCGAGCTCGTCAGCGCTCGAAACCCTGATGCCAAGCGCGCCGCACAGCTCGGCGTATTCCGCGAAGTTCGGATTGCGCAGTCCGGTCTCCCAGACGTCCCAGTTCCCGGCGCGCTGTTCTTTCGAGATCTTGCCGAGCTCACTGTTGTTCAGGAGAACGTGCGTGATCCGCATTCCGTACTTGACCGCTGTCGTGATCTCGGCCAGGTACTGAGCGAACCCGCCGTCGCCGGTCACGGCCACCACGTGTCGTCCGGAGAATCGCGGATCCTCTTCCTGCGTGGCCATCCACGCACCCATGGCCGCCGGGTAGCCGAACCCGATCGAGCCGAGGTAGCCGGACATGAGAATCGCCTGCTGGCGGCACTCGAAGTACCGGCCGAACGAGTAGGTGTTGTTGCCTACGTCGACCGCGATAATCGCGTCGTCGGGCACGAGCCTGGACATCGACTCGAAGACGACGGCTGAGGCGATCCCGCGACCGCGGCCCTCGCCGCGGCGGCGATCCTTCTCGCGGCGCCAGAGCGCCCAGCGGGCAGCGACATCGGCCCTCTGGTCGACGGTGTTCGTAGCGCCATCTAGCGCATCGCTCAATAGCTGAGCCGTGACGCCGATCTCGCCGAGGATAGGCACGTCGACGGCATGAAACTTGCCGAGCGTCATCGGGTCGTAGTCGATCTGCACGGTGGGTCGCTTCGACGTGATGCCCGTGTGGTTAGAGAAGCTGGCGCCGAAGACGATGAGGGCGTCCGCCTCGTTCATCAGCCAGCTCGCCACGGGTGTTCCGCTCCGACCAAGCACGCCTCCCGCGAGCGGGTGGGCATCCGAGATGACGCCCTTTGCCTTGAACGTCGTCACGATCGGGCAGGCGAGCTGCTCCGCGAGCTCCGTGATCGAGCCCAGCTCGAATCGGGCGCCATGGCCCACGATGATCAGAGGCCGTTGTGCGGCGGCGATGAGCTCGACGGCGGCCGCGAGCGCTTCCGCGGGCGGCGCGATCGAACGCTCGGGTAGCCGCCCCGCGGGCGTGCCCGAGCGTAGCGACTCGTCGACGCGCACTGTTTGCACCTCGTCCGGAAAGATCAAGTGTGAGACGCCCCGATTGAGAATCGCGCTCTTGACCGCAAGACTTGCGAGCTCGGCATGGCGGCTCGTGGAAAGCACCGTCTGACCCCACTGGGCCACCTGTCCGAACGCGGCCCGTAGATCAACTTCCTGGAAGGCGCCCACGCCGAGCACTTGCGTATCGACCTGTCCCGTGAGCGCAACGACGGGTGAGCGATCGACGTTCGCGTCCCAGAGGCCTGTGAGCAGGTTCGTGGCACCGGGACCGGCGATCGCAAAGCAGGCTGCGGGCCGCCCCGTCAATTTCCCGTACGCAGAGGCCGCGAACGCTGCCGCCCCTTCATGACGAATGCCGACGTAGCGGAGCTCCCCTGCTTCGACCTGCCGCCGGATCGCGTCGGCGAGGCCGAGGTTCGAGTGCCCAACCATGCCCCACACAGCACGCACTCCCCAGTTGATGAGTGTCTGGACGACCAGGTCACTGACGGTTCGCTCGTGCTCGGCGGTGGGCGTGATCGCGACGTACACGCCGTCGTCGCGCACCTCAACTGGAAACGCGTCGACGCCGTCGTCGAACTCCGGCGCCTTCCCTGTCAGAGGGTCGTAGTCCCAGCCATGCCATGGACAACGCAAGAGGCCCTGCTCGATGGTCCCCTCGCCGAGCGGTCCGCCCTGGTGCGGACAGCGGTTGTCGAGGGCGCCGTACTCGCCCTCGTGATGGGTCATGCAGAGCGTGCGACGCGCGCACGTGACTGGCTTCACTCGACCCTCGGGCAACTCGTCGAGCTCGAGCGCCTTCACCCAGACGACGTCGGCAAAGCTCATGGAGCGTTGACGCCGCCGTACGGCACGCCCGTCAGGTGGGCGATATCGCGGTTCCACGTGGTCAGATCGGCAAGCGCGAACTGGCCGAAATCGGTGTGACCGCACGCCCGGCATAGGAGCTTCATCAGCTCGACCGACGACGCGAAGAACCGCTGGAGGCGCTGCGCCCCAACCTGGATGTCAAGGCGCGCTCGAAGATGCGGTTTTTGGGTCGCGATGCCGACGGGACAGTTGTTCGTATGGCAGGCACGCATCGCGAGACAGCCGATCGCCTGAATCGCGGCGTTCGAGACGGCGATGCCGTCAGCCCCGAGAGCGAGAGCCTTGGCGAAGTCGGCGGGAGTCCGGAGTCCTCCCGTGATGATCAGGGTGACCTCGCCACTCTTGCCACGCTCGTCAAGATGCCGTCGAGCACGTGCGAGCGCCGGCAATGTCGGTACCGAGATGTTGTCGCGAAAGATGGTCGGTGCGGCGCCAGTGGCACCGCCCCGACCATCGAGGATGATGTAGTCGACGCCGATCCGTAGGGCAGCATCGATGTCGTCCTCGATGTGCTGCGCCGAGAGCTTGAACCCGATCGGGATTCCGCCGGTCGCGTCACGCACCTCGTCGGTGAAGTGCCGGAATCCGTCCTCGTCTTCCCACTCTGGAAAGCGCGCCGGCGAGATCGCGGACTGGCCTTCAGGCAGCCCTCGAACCTCGGCGATGCGACCCTTGACCTTGTCGGCTGGTAAGTGGCCGCCCGTGCCAGTTTTCGCCGCCTGACCGCCCTTGAAGTGGAAGGCCTGCACGGCTTGAAGCTTGTCGAGCGAGAACCCGAAACGACCTGACGCGAGCTCGTAGAAGTAGCGGCTGTTGGCCTCTTGCTCTTCGGGGAGCATTCCTCCTTCGCCTGAGCAGATGCCCGTTCCGGCGAGCTCGGCCCCGCGAGCGAGCGATACCTTGGCTTCCTCTGACAACGCTCCGAAGCTCATGTCGGACACGAAGATGGGAATCTCGAGCTCGAGTGGCTTGCGAGCTCGGGGGCCAACGATGAGCTTCGTAGCGACCTCGACGTCGTCGAGTTGTGGCGTCCGGGCGAGCTGCGCAGTCACGAACTGAACGTCGTCCCAGCGCGGCAGGTCGCGCGCGGGAACGCCCATCGCCGCGATGTTTCCGTGGTGCCCGACGCGTTCGAGCCCCTCCGCGGCGAGCGTGTGGATCAGCCTCGTGTGCGGCTCGACCGGACTACCGGCGTGATCTTGGTAGAGGCCCTGGTACGCATCCCGGTCGTACGGCTGCGGATGGTCGAGCGCCCATGACTCGATCTCCTCGGCGTCGACGAGCACAGCCCCGTTCTCGACCCACGCGGAAAACTTGGGAAGCACCTCATCGTTCTTGTAGGCGCTGACGCCGCTATCGAGCCGGTAGTCCCAGTTGTGGACGCCGCAGACCAGGTCATCACCGCGGACGTGCCCGTCGGCGAGCAACGCGCCACGGTGAAGACAGCGACCGTAGAAGACAGAAACGTCCTCCCCGTAGCGGACCACAACGAGATCGACGTCCGCAACGAGCGCGTAGGCCGGCGTGCGATCCGCGAGGTCTGACCAGGTCGCCACGGGCTCGGCACGCACGACTCGAGCCTATCGTCTAGAGGGCGAGCGCTGGCGTGGCGAGCTGAAACACGGTGTCGAGGTAGTCGCGCAGCGGCTGTTCGTTCGCTCCGTCGAGTGCCGCGTAGGGATAGATACTGCCCTTCCAGGCCTCCGTGTGCCATCTGGCGTCGCCCGGCAGCTCGCTGCCCAGGAGCTCCCCGTCGAACGGCCAGGGGTTCGCGTACACGTACGCCCCCGCATGACTCTCGTCGCCCGTGCTGAAACCGAACGTCACGGTCGCCTGCGCCGACTTCTCGCTTCCGTCCTTCGATTCGTACGTGACGTCCTTTCCGCGCCATTCGAATGCCAGATCGAAGTGGTGAGGCCACAGCCGTAACTCGGTCACGTCGTCGCCGAAACCCTGGCGCACCGACTCGAAGGTGCGCGCGACGTCGTGCAGGACCTGCAGATAGCGCTCGGCTTTCGCGCTGTGGTAGCCGGTCGGGCGATCGCTCGCGTAGTGGGCTGGATCAGGCGCAAGCTTCACGCCGAGAGCCTCGCCCCGCCGCCCGATCTCTTCGGCGAGCTCGGTCGCCGACAGACCTCCGTCGAGCGAGATACTGACGACTCCGCCCGGCGCATCGAGCTCGAATCGATGCCGCCGCAGGTCCAGCCGAATGCCCACATCGCCGCGTCGGGTCGAGAAGGCGCGACTCACGAGACCGTCCTCATCGAGCATCAGGCTGGTGTGGGACCAGTCCGGCTCCGGCTCGGCGTGCGCCCGCAAGATGGCGCCGACAACGCGACTGTAGGCGTGCAACGTGTCCCGGGTAGGAGTCCAATCGACGAGCGGTGGGAAGCGCTCCGTCACGTCAGCTCTTTCGGCACGACGTAGTCCTGGATCGCACAGGCGCTCTCCCCGATGCTCGACCAGGACTCGCCCTGCACGTCGAGTGTCACGAGTGCGCCGGCCGGGAACGCGGCAAGTCGCGTTCCGGCCTGATCGCCGACCAGCATGACTGCGAGTTCGTGCAGCCCGGGATTGTGGCCGATCACCATGACCGACTCGACCTCGTCCGGCAGTTGCCGGACGCGGTCCAGCAACTGCTGAGTCGAGGCGCCGTAAAGCTCCGACTCGATCGTCACGTGCTGCTCACCCGCAAGGCCATCCTCGATGCCCGTCAGCGTCTCACGCGTGCGACGGGCGGAACTGCACAACACGAGGCGAGGGCTTGCGCCCTGCGCATGGAGGTAGCGCGTTAGGCGCTCGGTCGCGGCCACGCCTCGTGGCGCCAGAGGCCGCTCGTGATCAACCTGGACACCGGAGCTCCAGCTCGACTTCGCGTGTCGAAGTAGGTACAGACGTTTCATCACGACTCGCATAAACAGTACGCTCAGCCGCGCTTCGTTGTGAAAGTACGGCGGTCTCCGACCAACAGCCGCGGGAGCACAACCGTGCGAGACCGGTTGGATGATTGCAGCGCACGATTCGCCGCAACCACCCGCTGACCCGTCGCGGTTACGCCGGCGCTCGCCTGCCGAGCCGCCGCCAGCTAGCGAGCGCGATGCTGAGCCCGATCACGATGGCGCCCGCAATCTGCAGGCTGCCGAGCGTCTCAGACAGGATGATCACGGCGAAGACGGCGCCGACAAACGGCTGCATGTTCACCCAGAGAGTCGCGTGCGACGCACCCAATCGATTGATCGCTACGAACCAGAGATAGGTCGTGCCGACGAACATGAAGAGTTGGTAGCCGAGGCCTCCCCACGCCAGCGGCTCGATCTCGGACCAGTTATCGCCCACGAGTTGTGGAATCGCGATGAGCACCAGCGGCACCGTTCCGGCGATCGTGACGAGCGCACTGACGCGGTAGACGGAGTACTTCCGCATGAGTGGCCCGACCGAGACCGAGAAGATCGCGAACGTCAGAACAGCGCCAAGGGTCAACAGAATGCCGCCGAGATCGCCCGAAATGCTCGCGTCCGTCCCGAGGGCGACGAGCGCAACACCAGCAAAGGACACGCCGGTTGCGACCCAGTGCCTCGGACTGAGCCGTTCCCAGCGGAGCAGCCAGGTCAGAATCGCTGCGAACACCGGCAACGTGCCGAAGATCAACGCAACGGTCGCCGCCGTCGTGAGCGAGAGACCGACGTTGAACATGATCTGGTTGACGACGATCCCGAGGAGACCGGCCGGGAGTAGATAGATACAGTCCGACCTGTCGATTCGCAAACTGCGCTCCTTCGCAAGCGCGACGACCGAGAAGATAAGCGCTCCGAGAACGAACCGCACCGACGAGAATTGCAGCGGCTCCCAGCCGTGCGTGAGGGAGTAGCGAGCCGAGGTGTAGCCAAAGCTCCACAGCAGCACGATTGCGATCACCATCGCCTCGCCGGATATCCGGCCTGCGCGTAGCGCCGAGCGCGTGCGCGATGTCAACGTCACGAGACGCGACGGCGACGCGGACGGGATGACGTGTTCCTCGGGCCTCCCCGGGCGGTCGGGGCGACCGTGCTTCAGGGTCACACTATGCGGCGACTACGCGACACGGGCGGACCGCGTCCGGTCAAGAACATGCTCGCTCCCGATCCGGAGACCCTCCTTGACCCGTGGAATCGTGTCCGCGGGCTCCAGAATCGGCGATCCGTGGCCAGGGGCGATCACGCGCGTCGGGTAGCGATCGAGCAACCCGTCTAGCGCAGCGATGTGTGGTTCGATGTCGGTGAAGCGCGTCCAGTAGAGAGCGTACGCGGAGAAGAGCGCCGTGAACTCCGGTATCGGGAGGTCGGGCACCTCCTCGGCCGTTCGCCAGCACTCATCGGATTGATGGTGATGCATGTACGCGAACCCGTCGCCCGGAAACAGCGTCTGGCTACGCGTGTCGTAGGCCCACAGTGAGGTCACGAGGTCTTTGATCACCGCGTCGAGCAGGAGGAATTCCGTACCGCCGAGTTCAATCCGCGCGCCCTCTTCCATCGGTCGGAGCCTGTCGGCGAACTCCGGGAAGAACAGGTGGTAGTCGCGAATGTCGCCAACCGCGACGGCGTTCGGGTACTTGTTGAGCAGTCTGCCGAGGTTCGCCGCGTGCGGGACCTCCGCGTGGGTCGGGAAGAGATACTCGACCGGAGGGACGCCCGCGGCCTGTAGGCGATCGAGCTGGGCCTCGATGCTCGGCCAGTCCTTCGGGTGGCCGGTGTCGACGACAAGCGACCTGTCGTCACCGTGGACGAGGTACGCCGAGGAGTAGGCGTGAATGGTCTCGCCGTCATGTTCCATCGCGAGGCAGTCCGTGACCCAGTACACACCTTCGGCGAGTTGTCGCGGTGACTCGGTGAACATCTACGGCGTGTCTCCCGTCGTCAACGCGTTCCTCCTAGCTCGGCTAGAGCGTGCTGCATCATCTCGTAGTGTCGCTCAACGACGGTCGCGCCCACAAGTGGGCGCCCGTAGCTTGGCGCGATTGCGTCGATCTGCCGGCTCTCGAAGATCTGTTTGAGCTGGTCCTGAAGCGGGGCCGTGTCGGCCACGGCGACCCAATCGAACTTCGCGACCAGGTGATCGCGTACCGCCTCGTACGTTGTGTCGTCGTCAGATTCTGTGAGACACCCTGGCGAATCGGGCCGCGGCTGGACGGCGTGCCCGAAGCTGTCGGACGTAAAGAGGACACGGCTGCTCGGCTCGTAAAACCACCAGGTGGCGAGCAAGCGCACCGGAGCGTCGATTGCTTCGAGAGCCACGGCGTTGGAACCGCTCGCCACCAGCTCGAGTCCCCCACTCAGGGGCGTCCAGCGGGGCTCGGCCGTGTTCTCGTTCTCGTCGTGGACGTGACGGTAGTACACCCATTCTTCAACCGGGAACTGGGAGTACACGTGGCTTACCGGGTAGCGCTCCATGATCGTGCCCGCGTTGCCGAAGCTGTCGAACTCGACGATTCGCGAGAGAACCAGCACGATGTCCTCTCCGGCGGGCAGGTACCGATCGAGTTGTCCGAGCAGGAGCGGCTCATGAATGGGGGCGCCGCTGTCGAGCACCATCGGCCCGGAGTCCGTCTCGATCAGGTAGCAGTGAAGCGGCGCATAGCCCGTCACGCCGTCCGCGATCCAGCTCAGGCGACCGTCCATCGGCAACAGCCCTCCTAGCGCGCGCACACGCTCCGTCACCGCGGCCACGGCGTCGTGCGTCTCGTAGGTCGGCGGGCTCGTCATCTCCATGCGATAACGCCGGCCCTGGTGGCCAACGCCGTCCCCATGATCGCAGATGGCCTGACGGCGAGCGCTCGGCTGCAAGACCACCTAGCGGCGAGCGCTCGGCCGCAATACCACCTTGCGTTTCGAGCGCGCGACATTGCCGGCGGTGTCGCGAGCCACTAGAGAGACCTCGACGCGTGTCTTGCCGAGCAGTTTCAGGAGACGTACGTGTTTCTTCTTCAACCGCGTCGAGATGGTTCGCGTGGTCCCTCCTCTGAGCGAGAAGCGGAGCTTCGATACGAGCCGAACCCGTACCGGCCGCACGCCCTTGCCCGCCGCGAGCTTGGCTCGTCGCAGCGTCCGGACTGGGATCCGCCGGACGGTCTTGATCGAGATCGTGCCCGCACAGCCGAGCTTCTCCTGGCTCGGACACCGCACCTTCATGCGCACGCGGCGGCGCCGATCGATGAGCAGCTTGCCGGTCCGAAGTTGCGGAGCGCGTGTGTCGGCCCCGTTCGCGGATAGGAGCCCCACCAGCGCAGGTGACAACTCGAGCGACGCAAGTGCGGGCGAGCCCGTGGCTCCTCCGTCGTCGGACGCCGTGAAGCTGAACACGTCGAGACCTGCAGCACCGCTAGCGGGTGCGTACATCACGGCGCCCGCTACGTGATCGATCGCCGTGACACTGCCGTTGAGCGGAGCATCCAGGACCTGATAAGTGAGCGCGTCACCGTTCCCGTCACGGCAGGCGAGCGGAACCGAGATCGGACCGCTGACGCCGGCCACAGAGGTCGCTGTACACACTGGAGCACGCTGCCGCTCGAGACTCGTAGCCGTGCCCAGTGCTGAGACCACGACGGCATGGCGGCCGTCTGGCGTCACGGTCAGAGACCGCGCTTGTTCCAGCTGGCTGCTGTAGCTGCAGCCACCCGGCGCCAGCTGCGAGCTGATGCAGCCGTGCGGCGCAGCGAGCTGGCCCAGATGGCCGTTGCCGATGTCGCGACTCAACGCCGTCACCGCGCTCGCGTCTGGAGACACGACGTAGACGTGCTGACCGTCCGGGCTGACCGCCACACCGAGAGCACCATTGAGACCGAGCCCGAGCAGGCACTCGGAATCGAACGCCGGCGCGCCCGGGTCCGCGATGCACGCTGGGTCGAGCTGGATGAGCGAGCCGGTGCGCGGATCGCGGGCGAACGCTGCGACGGAGCCGCCGCCCGCTGACGTCACATAGAGATGCGAGCCGTCCGGACTGAGAGCAAGCGCTGTCGGGTCGGCGAGCCCCTGCGCAGCGACGCAGGCGGGCTCAGCGGGCAGGTCGGCGGAACCGCCGTTGACGTCGTCGCTGACACAGGAGAGCAGCGTGAGCACGCCGGTGCCGGCGTTTCGGCCAAACACAACGACAGTCTTCGACGTAGCGGCCGCGACGTACACGTGCTCTCCGCCCGGGCTGATCGCAATCGATGCTGCCCCTTCGACCGGAGCGGCTGACCCGCAATCAGGATCACCCAACACCGCTGGCGGGCCGGCGTCTACGACCGCCGAGACGCACGCGGTAGCGCTCGGCGGTTGACTCAGCGACCCATCCGCGGGCGACCGCACGAACATCGAGACGGCGGCGGCCCCGGACGAGGCAACGTAGACGTGCAAGCCGTCGGGACTGGCAGCGATATCCGCGGCCCCGTCCAGCCCTTGCGCGGCGAGGCAACCGGCCACGCTCGCATGCGGCCCCGACGGGTTCGCGATCTCGTTGGCGACGCAACCGTTGGGCGCTTGAGCCAAACCACCCGTGCTGGCGTCGCGCGCGAACGCGGCGATCGCGTGCACGTCGGGCGAGGCGGCGTAGACGTGCCTGCCGTCCGGGCTGAGCGCGAGCGAGGCGACGCCACCGACGCCGATTGCGGGCGCACACGCGTTCGGCACGAACGAGCCGACACACCCCGCGGTGGTGCTGGTAAAGGCGCCGACTTCGTCTCGCCCGAGCACGGTGACGGACCCCGCGCCCGCCGCTGCCACATAGGCGTGCAGCCCGTCAGGGCTCAGAGCAACGTCGCGAGCGCCCCCGATCGGCGCGCTCGTATCGCAAAACAGGCTCGGCGCCGCCGAGACGCATCCCGTCGCGCGTGAGTCGACAAATAGCGATCCTGTCGGCCCGGGAAGTGCGGCGGCTGCCTGGGCAAGCGCCAGCGTCGCGACGAGCGCGAGGAGAACAGGAAGCCAGAACGTGAGTCGAAACACCGTTTGAGCCGCACTTGTGAACGCCCCATGCCCACGCACGTTTCTCTTCGGTCCTCGCGGGAGTCTACGGAGCCGTTGGCGTAATCACAATGGGGAGTGAGACCTATCGAGCGCGCCATCGTTCGATGACCCGCGCTCTTCGTCCGTCAGACGGTGTCGCCCCACGGAAGCACCTGCTCACGGCTGACAAGGCCCGCACCGAGCACGCTCAGAGGCCCGAGCTCGTGGAGAGGATCAGAGTCCGAGCCCTCGAGCCCGATACGCCCTCGACCCCACGCCGTGCTGCTGATCTCCGTCTCAGCCCGCTCACGACCATCTGGTCGACGAGAGCTTCCCGCCCGCCGCCTGAGGGAGCACTTTCCAGAAGAGCCGCGGGAACGTCTCAGGCACCGCGATCTCTTTTCCCGATGGTTCGAGAGCGAGGGAGATCACCGCCGTGCCGAGCCGCTCGGTCTCGCCTTCAATCACGCCCGCGCTCTCTCGTAGCTCGACCCGGTCGGCGAGTGTCATCCTGAAACCCCAGATCTCGCGCGTCGCAAACAGCACCTGATCGGTGCTCGTGTAGCCGTGGACCCAGTAGCCGCCGTCCGTTCCGCCGTAGCGAAACCGGCGCGATCACCGCGCTGTCGTAGTATGGGCGACTCGGGATCGTCGAGTCGAACCGCATCACGGTGACCTGGACGATGTTCTCGCGGAGCTCGAGCCGCGGCGGGAGGAGTCATTCGATTTGGTCGGCTCTGACCTCGCAGTACACGCTCAGCGTGCGAACGTGTGCCGCCAGGGCGGAAGCGGATGCGGAAGGTGATCGCGTTGCGCACCTTGCACGTCGGCTCCTCGCGGGAAGCCTTATAACACGCGGAAGCTCCTTCCAACTCCATCACAGCGCAGGAGACGACATGAAGCCGCACGAAGAAGGCTATTCGATGCCCCTAGGCGCTCCTCTGTACGCCGAGCCACCGTTCGGCGGCGGCGATGACGGAGCTGTCATCCTTATGGCCTACCGTGCCGATCCCGAGGCGGTCGCCTGGGAGGTGCCCGAGCCGCTCGAGCCCGACGGGAGCGGGCTCATGTTTGGCTGGGCCGGGGATCTCTGTCAGCCCCCGCATACAATGGGCCTCTATCACGAGTGCGTGCTCGGGATCAAGGTGCGATATGAGGATTACAGCGGCTGGTATGTCCCGTACATCTTCGTCGACCACGACATGGCACTCACCTTCGAGCGTGAGATCTACGGATGGCCCGCGGCGTTGTGCGACCCGACGCCGCTGGCGACCGTCGGAAGCCAGGTGATCGGACGCTGCACCCGGAATGGCGAGGAGCTGATGCACCTGTCGATGAACGTGACGAGCCAACCGACCGAGCGCCGCACGGCCAGCATCGAGGACGAGTTCTGGGATCATCTCGGTGGCACCTTCATCCAGCTGCGGAAGCTCCCGCATCCGGCCAAGGGGGGAAAGCCGATCAGGCAACTGCTCGATGTTCCCCCACACGACTTCACGTTGCGCGAGATCTCGTCGGGCGACGGAACTCTTGCGCTCGGCAAGTCGGGTCTCTTTCACCACATGCACAAGCTCGAGCCGATCGAGGTTCTTGGTACCTGGCACGTGAAGGCGCGGTGGGTACTCGAGCACCCAGTCGTGATCTGGGAAGGCTGACGCCGCCGTGGAACGGCATTCGGATGTCCTGATCGTCGGCGGCGGCGCCGTCGGAGCGTGCTGTGCGCTCGAGCTCGCGCGCGCCGGCGCAGACGTTGTACTGATCGAACGCGGAGCGCAGCTCGCCTCCGCCTGCTCCGCGGGGAGTGCCGGCCTGATCTGCCCGGGCCACTCTGCACCCATCAGCTCGCTCGAGTCGCTGAAGCTCGGGATCCGCAACCTGCTCAAGCCCGACGGCGCGTTCTTCCTGCGACCCGACCCAACGCTTGCGCCCTGGCTCGCCCGATACGTCGTCGCCTGCCGCCCCGAACGGGCTCGCCGAGGCACCAAGATCATGCGCGAGCTCTCCGTGGCGAGTCTTGAGCTGCACGCGTCGCTGGCCGACGAGGGCCTGCCGACGACGTTCACCCGGCGCGGCATCTTGAACGCGGCCGAGACCGATGCCGGCCTTGCAAGTCTCGAAGCGGAGGCCGGAGAGAACGCCGAGGCTGGCCTCCGGGTCGAGAGCCTGGACGGAGATGCGGCTCGCTCGCTGGAGCCGGAGCTGGGCCCGAGTGTCGTCGGTGCCGTCTTCTACCCCGACGAAGCCCACTGCGACGGCGCTCGGTTCGTCGAGGCGGTCGGTGCGTCGGCTCATACCGAAGGCGCCTCGCTACTGCTGGGAGTCGAAGGCCTTCGGCTTCTGCAGTCCGGCAGTCGCGTGCTGGGGGTCGAGACAAACCGGGGCCGAATGCTGGCCGACACGATCGTCATCGCGGCGGGCGCCTGGACACAGGAGCTGGCCGGACAGGTGGGCGTCTACGCACCTGTCGTCGGCGGTAAGGGGTATCACGTCGAGCTAGCGGCCCAGCCGTCGACACCAGCCATTCCTGTTCTGTTCAAGGAGGCTCGAGTGGCCATCACGCCGCTCTCGGACCGGGTACGGGTCGGGGGAACGCTGGAACTCAGCGGTCTGAACGACACGATCTCACAGCGTCGAGTCGACGCTGTGCTCGCCGGCGCGCGGCGCGGCATGCCGGGGCTGACCGGGCGCGAGCCAGGCGCACCCTGGCTTGGGCTGCGACCCTGCTCGCCAGACGGCGTCCCGATCATCGGCGCCACCAGCAGAATTCCCAATGTCGTCGTTGCCAGCGGCCATGCACATATGGGCCTCGCGCTCGCACCGATCACGGGCAGGCTCGTGCGCGAGATCATCCGGAACGACGCGCCGAGCCACGACCTGCACCCGCTTCGCCCAGAGCGGTTTCAGACGTTGATCCGAGCGGGCGGCCGCGGTGCCGCCGAGAGTCGCTAGACGGCGCCGAGCGTGAGCATGATCTGGCCGGCGTTCCCCACGTTGAACGGCCACTTTCGGGCCTTGCCGATCGCGTAGTTGTTGATGTTCGTCACCGCGCTCGTAGCCTCTCTGTTGCGGCCGACCTCGGTGAGCGCCACGCCGATCATCGGCTGGTAGCCGATCAGGCCCGACGACGTACCCGCCGTACGGAAAGTCGGTCTGAATCCGGGTCGATTCCACTCGGGCCAGACCGAGGTGAGCGTCGCCATCAGCTGCCGCGCCCGCGCCGGATCGACAAGATCAGGCCCTGGATTGAGACCGTTGCCGGCCGCTACCGCCCAGCCTTGGGCAACCACATCTGCGTACCAGGTGTTCCAATCGGTCACGTGGAGCGCGCCCGCCTCGTCCTTCAACGTGGCGTACGCGCCGACGCCCGGGAGCCACAGCGAGTCGACTCCGGCCTTGAGTGCGGTCGCACCGGCTGCGGCGAGGCCGCTCGCTCTTCCATAACCGACATCGTTCAGCAGGGTCACGGAGGCGTGCAGTGCCGCGTAGGCCTCCGCCTGCGTGATGAGCCCCTTCATCCGTCCGACCGTGCCGTTCGGATGGCTCCAGATGAGTCCGTCGCTCGCGTCCTGCTGGTTCAACAACAGGAACGCCGAATAGCGGATGTGCTTCTTGAAACTCCTGATTCTCTTCGGACCGGTCGCGTTTCGGTACTCCCACATCGCACGCAGGAAGCTGGACGCGTAGGCGGCCGGTGAGTCGGTGTTGACGTCCGTCTCGGAACCGACGGCAGTTTCCGTGTAGGACTCTGGATCGGTGCCCTGCGGGTCGAGCCGGTACTTGGAGATCACGCCCGTGTTCTTGACCTTCGCGCGATACCACTTCAGCCAGTCGAGTGCGAGAGCAATCTTCCCCTTGCCACCGGCGTTCGCGAGTCCGATTGCTGCGTAGTTCCCCCAGTACGGGCTGACGGTCTCGAGCGGCGCCTTCGAGTGCTGGCTGACCGCACCGTCTTCGAACGATGGGCTGCCAGAAACGAGCACACGAGACTTGGCGATCCACTGGCCGTTCGGGAGAGCGGCCGCCACGACAGGCGCGACCACCAGGGCAGCCGCGAGCGACGCGAGCCCGATCATGACGCTTAGGCAGCGAAATGCGGAGTGGCGTCGGACGCGACGATCAGGGCCTCGGGCGCGCATGCGAGTCTTAGTGGGTATCGGCAGGTGTCACGCGCTCTACAGCCGATTTCCCCCGTTCGAGTGAGATCCTCGCGCACAAAGGGGTATCGCTCGTATGCTCCCGGGGTGAAAATCGGCGTCACGATCTTCGCGACCGAGTACACGATTCAGCCCGTCGAGCTCGCAAAGCGGCTCGTGGATGTTTGGTTCGAGTCGCTGTTCCTGCCGGAGAACACGCACTTTCGGACAGGCCGGCGCACGCCGTTTCCAGCCGGGGGTGAGCTCCCGCGTGAGTACTCCTCGACCTTCGATCCCTTCCTGACGCTGACGGCGGTCGCGGCGGCGACCGAGCGGCTAGTGCTCGCCACCGGCGTCTG
>JAUVPB010000237.1 GCA_030598925.1 Actinomycetes bacterium | reverse complement strand
TCAAGGCCCAAGTCGGGATGGTCATGAATCTCGACAAATGCATCGGCTGCCACACGTGCTCGGTGACCTGCAAGAACGTGTGGACAAATCGGCCGGGCGCAGAGTACATGTGGTTCAACGACGTCGAAACGAAGCCCGGCGAGGGCTACCCACGGCGATGGGAGGACCAGACGAAATGGAAGGGCGGCTGGGAGCTCGACCGCAACGGCCGGCTCCGCTTGAAGGCCGGCGGCAAGGTGCGGAAACTCGCCACGCTGTTCGCGAACCCGGACCTGCCGACGCTCGAGGATTACTACGAACCGTGGACGTATGACTACGAGAACCTGATCAACGCACCGGTCGGTGACCTCCAACCGGTAGCTCGCCCCCAGTCCCAGATCAGCGGCCAGCCGATGGAGCTCGAATGGGGCCCCAACTGGGACGATGACCTCGCGGGTAGCCCGCGCCACGCGGCGGCAGATCCGAACCGAGAGGGGCTCGAGGAGCGTGTTCGTCTGGAGTACGAGGAGGCGTTCATGATGTACCTGCCTCGCATCTGCGAGCACTGCATCAACCCCTCCTGCGTCGCCTCGTGTCCATCCGGCGCGATGTACAAGCGCGAGGAGGATGGGATTGTCCTCGTCGACCAGGAGCAGTGCCGAGGCTGGCGGATGTGCGTCACCGGCTGCCCGTACAAGAAGGTCTACTTCAACTGGAACACCGGCAAGGCCGAGAAGTGCACCCTCTGCTACCCCAGGATCGAGGCCGGTCAACCGACGGTCTGCTCTGAGACGTGTGTGGGCCGGATCCGCTATCTCGGGCTCGTCCTCTACGACGCAGACCGGGTCGAAGAGGCGGCATCGACACCCGACGAGAAAGACCTCTACGAGAGCCAGCTCGGGATCTTCTGTGATCCGGAGGACCCTGAGGTCAGAGAACAGGCGCGACGCGACGGGATCAGCGATGATTGGCTCGAGTTCGCTCGACGCTCACCGGTCTACGCGCTCGCGCAACGCTTCCGCGTCGCCCTGCCACTCCACCCCGAGTACCGGACGCTGCCGATGGTCTGGTACGTGCCTCCGCTCTCGCCGGTGACGGGCTACGCAGCCTCCCGCCGCAACACCAATGCCGACCCAGACGACGTGTTCGGCGCCATCGACGAACTTCGAATTCCGATCGAGTACATGGCGAGCATGTTCACGGCGGGCGACCCGGCGCCCGTTCGAGAGGCGCTGCGACGACTGGCGGGAATGCGAGAGGCGATGCGCATTGCAACGCTCGCCGGCACCAGCGAACCCGATGCGGACGCGGCAGCACGCGCGGGAATGAGCACGAGCGATCTCAAAGACATGTATCGACTGCTGGCCATCGGCGACTACCACGACCGCTACGTCATCCCGAAGGGTCACGCCGAAGTTGGAACGACGCCGATCGGCGATCAAGGAACCTGCGGGCTCGACTTCGCAGGCGGCCCGGGATCGTGTGCGGTGGGAACAGACACAGATCGCGACGCCTCCCAACAGCCGTCGCCTGGGCAGTCCGCACCGACGACAACGCGGTCGATCATCCCGCTCGGAATGCTCAAGCGGCGCACAAAGAGCGGCTAATGGCGGCAGCAGAAGTCTTCAAGATCGCATCGCTCCTGCTGCAGTATCCAGACGACCGCCTGATCGAGGCACGCGAGGCGCTCGGACACGACGTCGAACGCCTGGGCGGCGCGCGGAGCGCGCGTCGACTCCGCGAGGCCTGGTCCAGGTGGTCGGCGATCGACACCCAGACACTCCGCAACCAGTACGTGGAGACGTTCGACTTCAACCGACACAACAGCCTCTACCTCACCTACCACTCGCACGGCGATCGCCGTGAGCGCGGCATGGCCCTCATAGCACTCAAGCAGCGCTACGAGGCCGCCGGTCATGCACTCGAGACGAACGAGCTGCCGGACTACTTGCCCCTGATGCTCGAGTTCGTGTCCCTCGCACCGCGTGACGGTGCCGCTGCTCTTGGCGAACACCGCGAAGCACTCGAACTGCTCCGTGACAACCTCGCCGCCGAAGACTCGCTCTGGGAGCTCCCGATCGCGGCCGCCACGGCGGCCCTGCCGCGAATGACGCGCCAACAGAAAGCCCGACTTGAACGCATGGCAGCCGAAGGGCCACCCGACGAGCAAGTCGGCCTGGAGCCCTTCGCGCCACCCGAGGTGATGCCGCCGAGCGCCTACGAGCCGGGCGTAACGCTGCCCAGCCGCCCGCCTGGAGCGCCGCGCTGAGCCGCGCCGAGCTCTTCCTCTGGGTCATCGTGCCCTACACCTCCGTGACGGTGTTCGTGACGGGCCACATCTGGCGCCACCGGAGAGACCAATACACGTGGACGACTCGCTCAACCCAGCTATTCGAAAGCCGCGCCTTGATGCTCGGCAGCAACGCATTCCACCTAGGCGCGCTCGCAGCGATAGGAGGTCACGTCCTGGGCATCCTGGTGCCCTCCACCTGGACACGAGCCGTCGGGATAAACGAGGACGCCTACCACCTGCTCGCAGGAGTCGGAGGCGTGCTCGCAGGCGCGGCCGTCGTCCTCGGCATGGCGATCCTGGCTTGGCGGAGAGTTCACTATCCCCGCGTGAGAGCCACGACGAACCGGATGGACCTGTGGGTCTTCTTCCTGCTCGGCGCCACGATCCTCACAGGCATGTGGGCGACGCTCAGCGCCAACTGGATCGGAGAACACGTGGCCTATCGCGAGACGGTGGCCCCATGGTTCAGAGGCCTGTTCACCTTCGCCCCCGACGGTCGCTTGATGAGCGACGCTCCGCTCGTCTTCCAGGTGCACGTGGCGCTCGCGTGGGTGCTCTATGCGACCTGGCCGTTCAGTCGCCTCGTCCACGCCTGGAGCGTGCCGCTCGGCTATTTCCGCCGTAGCCCCGTTCTCTACCGAAGCCGAGCGCCATCCCGCACGGGAGGACCATCGTCTTGAGCCACTCACTAGCGTAGATTGGCTGTTCAGGCCTCTCGGGCTCGGCTATCTGCCTCCTTCGCTGCTGTTCCGATGCTCGCGATGCTTGGTGTCGTGATCGGTCGGAGCCGCACGCTCCAGGTGAAGAAGAACTGGTCTGAGGGTGCGAGGACTTACGCCGCCGTGATCGGGAAGCCCTCGAGCGGCAAGTCGCCGGCGTTCGAGCTTGTTCGTCAGGCCATGGTCGTCAGGTACCCAGATCGCCCGCTGATGCCTCTCAATCCTCAGCAAGACGTCGTTCTTCGCTCAGCATGTCCAGGTCAGATACGCCATGCCCTGCAGCAGGAAGCCGGGTATCGGCGGGAGATCTCCGTGCGTCCATCGGTCGAGGCCGGGCATAGCCCTGGGTGTCGCGTTCTGTCGACGAGCCTATCCGGTTCTTGGTGACGGGGCGGGCCTGGATCGGGAGCGCGCGAGCTCGCAGCGCGTCGATACGGTAGGGCGGCTGTGGCGCCCATCCTTGAACCGTCACGTCCGTCCGCTGCAGAGGTTGAGGCGGAGCTGACCCGACACGTCGAGGCGCTTGCCGGTTCGCACGCCGTTCCGCGTCCAGAGCAGATCGAGGCGGTCACGGCAGTCACTGCCGAGCGTCGGAGGACGCTGTTGGTTGCGCGCACCGGTTTCGGCAAGTCGGCCGTCTATTTCTCGGCGACGCGCATGCTGCGCGACCGGGGGTGGGGACCTACGGTCGTGGTGTCGCCGCTCCTGGCTCTCATGCGAGATCAGGTCGCAGCGGCGGAACGGCTGAACCTGGTCGCCGTCACGATCAATTCGTCGAACATCGATTCCTGGTCGGAGACCGAAGCGCGGATCGCTGCCGACGAGATCGACCTCCTGCTGATCGCTCCGGAGCGGCTGGCGAACCCCGGCTTTCGCAAGCGAGTATTCGACACGATGCAGAGCCGCGCGTTTGCGCTCGTCTGTGATGAGGCGCACTGCATCTCGGACTGGGGTCACGACTTCCGTCCCGACTATCGCCGGCTGCGTCATCTGCTGTCTGATCTGCCCGCCTGGACGCCGGTGCTAGCGACGACGGCGACCGCCAACGAGCGGGTCACCGATGACGTGGCGGCCCAGTTGGGCGCAGACACGCTCGTGCTGCGCACTTCGCTCGACAGAGCGTCACTGCGGCTCTCTGTCGTCGATCTCCCGGACGACGGCCAGCGCCTTGCCTGGCTGGCGACGACTCTCGCGGAGCTCCCC
>JAUVPB010000236.1 GCA_030598925.1 Actinomycetes bacterium | reverse complement strand
CAAGGCGCTCGCCGGAACTGAGTGGGAGAACGCCGCGGTCGAGGACGTCGTCGCGCGTCTCAATGATGTCTCAGACGACATTCGACAGGCCGTACGCAACAACGCCGGTGGCCACGCGAACCACTCGCTGTTCTGGCAGGTCATGGGCCCGGGCGGAGGCGGCGAGCCGAGCGGCGCGCTCGGCGACGCAATCGGCTCGACGTTCGGCGGGCTCGACACGTTCAAAGAGCAGTTCGCAAAAGCCGGCATGACACGCTTCGGTAGTGGCTGGGCCTGGCTCGTCAAGACGGATGGTGGGCTGGAGATCACGTCCACGCCGAATCAAGACAGTCCGCTCACCGACGGGAAGACGCCGATCCTCGGACTCGACGTCTGGGAGCACGCCTACTACATCAATTACCAGAACCGGCGCCCTGATTACATCGCTGCTTGGTGGAACGTCGTGAACTGGGATGAGGTCGCGCGGCGCTTGGACGCCTAGTCGAGGCCCGCGCCCCTACGCTGGCGCGCTGAACGCAAACGCGCTCAGAAGCTCGGCAGCCCGCTCCCGGGCCGCGCGCACCGTCGCAGCGCGGTCAGCGCCGGCCTGGACGAAGATGCACAGTCGGTAGCTATCGGCGTCGTTCGTTCCCTGCTGTGACAGCAGCTGGCCGGGTTCAACGAGCAGTTCGAGATCGCGTGTCGGCTCTGGAACCGCTTCGACGAGAGCGTCTTCGAACACGCGCAGGCAATAACTCAACGCAAACCCGGTCCGACCGCTGGGCGCCCAGCCCGGATCCTCGCCGAGCGCGAGCGAGATCAATGCGTCGTAGCTGGAACGACCGTGAGTTGCTTCGAGGAGAGGCGCGAACTGCGACGCCATCCGTCCGTTCACCTCCACGATCTTGGCGTCGCCTGCCCGCGGTACGAAGAACTCGATATTGAAGAAGCCGCCGTCGAAGCCAAGGCTCGGCATCAACCGGCGTGCGACGCCGGCGAGCTCCGCACTCCGTGAATCCCCGAGGGCGGTCGGGTACTCAAAACGCTCGAAGCTCGACGTTCCCTGGTAGTTCACCGAATCGGTGATTCCGATCACGGTGAGCTCGCCACGATGCGCGAAGCCTTCGAGTGTTACCTCAACACCCTCGAGGATCTCCTCGGCGATGAAGCCCGAACATTCTCCGGACCCAACACCCGCGGCACTGGCGATTGCCTCGTAGGCGCGAGCGTACGGACGATCATGAACGAGGCGACTGAGATCCTCCGGGCCGCTGACGCGCACCGCGCTATCGGAGAGGCGTCCGACTACCGGCTTCACGAAGTGCGGGTGCGGCAGCACGTCGTCGGCACCAACCGCACGAAAGTGAGGCGTCGCCTCGGGCACGATACGGCGCTGGATCTCGCGGGATCGGAGCTTGTGCTGGCAGTTGACGAGCGCGTGCGGAGTGGGGCCGCCGAGGCCGAGGCGCTCGCTGACGAGCGCCGCAAGGAGCGCCGAGAGGTCCTTCGTGCCCGCGACGCCCCTGGGGCTGTGCAGCTCGGTGGCGCGGACGAGCGTGTCGAGATCCCCGGCATCACCCGAATCGAGGTCCGAGCCGACGAACGCGACCCGTCTACCGGTCGGATCGATGCGACGTACCGCGTCGCGATCGCGCTGCTGCGGGCACAGGAAAACCACATCAGCCATGGCAGCTCGTCGCCCTCCTGCATGCCACCGACCCGCAGTGCGCCGGTTCGGGCATCATGTCGCGCCGGTACATGCGCGAGAAACTACTCTCGACGGACCCGACAGGGCCGAGGCACCGAGGAGGCGACGCGACGGTGAGCACCGGGGAAGTCCAAGGCGCACCCTTCGAGGTGCGCCAGCTCTCGAAGGAGGAGCTCGTCGACGCGCTGACCGATGCTCGCGAGCACACACGAGACCTGCTCGATCGGCTCGACGCTAACAACCTGGTGACCCAGCACTCGGCCCTGATGTCTCCCCTCGTTTGGGATCTGGCGCACATCGGGTGGTACGAGGAGAACTGGCTGCTCCGAGAACTAGGCGCCTCGACGCCCGACCGTGAGGGTTTCGACGAGATCTATGACGCGTTCAGCAACCCGCGCAGCGATCGGCCTAACCTACCGCTACTCGAGCCCGAGGCTGCCTGGCGCTACTGCGACGACGTTCGTAGCCGAGCACTCGAGCACCTCGAAAGCTTGGATCTCGACTCCGGACAGGCACTCCTCGCGGGCGGCTTCGTATACGGCCTGGTCGCGCAGCACGAGCTTCAACACAACGAGACGATGCTTCAGACGCTGCAGCTGCGAACGACGCCGTACCCCTTGGATGACCGTGAACCGGCGGGCCACGCGACCGGTCCCGCTACGCGCGATCGACTCCCGGAAGCGACCTTCGAGGGCGGAGAGGTCGACGTGGGCTCCACTCATCACTGGGCCTACGACAACGAACGCCCTGCCACGACGGTTCGTCTCGCCGCGTACGCGATCGACAGCGCGCCCGTCACCAACACCGCATACCAAGCCTTCATCGCAGAGGGCGGCTACCAGACGGAGAGTCTTTGGACGCCTGAGGGATGGAGCTACATCCGATCCGAGGCGATCTCCGCGCCGCTCGCGTGGGAGTCTGATGCTGAAGCAGGCTGGACTCGCGGTCGGCTCGGCAACGTCGAGCCAATTCCCGAACACGAACCCGTCCAGCACGTCTCCTGGTACGAGGCCGACGCGTATGCCCGCTGGGTCGGCAAGCGGCTGCCGACGGAGGCCGAGTGGGAGGCCGCGGCTTGCTGGCATCCGCGAGAGCGCCGCGCGACGACGTACCCGTGGGGCGATGTGTTCGAGCCCGACCGCGCGAACGTCGGGCGCCGACGGTTCGGCCCTTCTCCGGTTGGCGCGTTTACACGTGGCGAGAGCGCGCTCGGTTGCCAGCAGATGACGGGGGACGTCTGGGAGTGGACATCCTCCGACTTCCTCGCGTACCCGGATTTCGAGGCGTTTCCGTACAGGGAGTACTCTGAGGCGTTCTTCGGCGCGGAGTACAAGGTGCTCCGCGGCGGCTCGTGGGCGACGAGCCCGGCGGTAGCACGGGCGAGCTTCCGAAACTGGGACTACCCGAGCCGCCGTCAGCTATTCGTCGGCTTCCGCTGCGCACGCGACCTCTAATCCCCGACCGACGACTCCGAACCGACTGAATGACCGTAGTCACTCCCCAAATCGATGTCCACCTTGGGCAGGACGACCTCGAACGGGAGCTGCGCGCCGACGTCCTCGCGGGCCTTCGATCGACTCCTAAACGTTTGCCGCCCAAGTGGTTCTACGACGACCGCGGATCGGAACTCTTCGACGAGATCACCCGCCTGCCCGAGTACTACCTAACGCGTCGTGAGCGCGAGATCCTCTACTCCGAGGCTGCGACTCTCGCCCGGTTGACCGACGCCGACACGCTCGTCGAACTCGGCTCGGGGACATCGGAGAAGACCCTGCTGATTCTTGACGCGCTCCACGGGCGCGGCAGCCTCAACCGCTACGTCCCATTCGACGTGAGCGAAGCAACGCTGCGATGCGCTGCGCAGCGCATCGCCGAGCGCTACCCGGGGGTCGCCGTGCACGCGGTGGTCGGTGACTTCAGCCGACATCTCGAGTTGTTGCCCATCGGCGGACGACGCATCGTCGCGTTCCTCGGAAGCACCATCGGCAACCTCTATCCGAAGGAACGCGCACGTTTTCTCCAGTCGCTACGCGAGACCATGACACCCAACGACCGGCTGCTGTTGGGAACCGATCTGATGAAGGATCGCCAGCGGCTGGAAGCTGCGTACAACGACGCCGCGGGCGTGACGGCGGCGTTCAATCTGAACATTCTGTCGGTGATGAACCAAGCACTCGACGCGAACTTCGACCCGCAGGGATTCGAACACGTCGCTCGCCTTGACACAGCGAACGACTGGATCGAGATGATGCTGCGATCTCGTGAAAAGCAAACCGTGCGGCTCAAAGCGCTCGAAGTGACGGCAACCTTCGAGGACGGCGAGGAGATGCGCACAGAGATCAGCACGAAGTTCCGTGCCAGCCTCGCCAAGGAGGAGCTCGCGACGGCCGGCTTCGAGATCGAGCGTTGGTGGACGGACTCCCACGACGACTTCGCCCTGTCGGTTAGTCGTCCGCGGAGCGTCGGATCGAGCTAGAAGCGCGAAGCGCCGTGGCAGATCAACTGGACCCGACGCCGCTCGAGGAGGCGT
>JAUVPB010000302.1 GCA_030598925.1 Actinomycetes bacterium | reverse complement strand
GCCGGAGCGCGCCAAGACGATCGCGTTCACGGCGGCCTACGCGGAGATCGAAGCCACGTACCTGGTTCCCGCAGGATCGGCGATCCGCTCCATCGACGAGGTTGACAGCGAGGGCGTGCGTATTGCCGTGTCCGCGCGAAGCGCCTACGAGCTGTGGCTCAGCGACAACGTCAAGCAGGCGGATCTTGTGCTCGCGGACGGGCTCGACGCATCGTTCGACCTGTTCGTCGAGCGGGAGCTGGAGGCGCTGGCCGGACTGCGGCCGCGTCTGGTCGCAGACGTTGAGCGACTCCCGGGCGCGCGCATCCTCGAGGGCAAGTTCACCGCCGTGCAGCAGGCGATCGGCACACGGCGGAGCAGCACAGCGGGCGCTGCCTTCCTGCGTGACTTCGTCGAGGAGGCGAAGTAGAGCGGGTTGGTCGCGAGCCTCATCGAGAAGCATGGCGTCACGGATCGGCTCACGGTCGCGCCGCCGGCCTGACCGCGTGCTCTCAATGGTGGTAGCCGACTAGAGTGCCGGGCTCGTGGTGAGTGAGCGGGGAGCGGCAGCGACGCAATGAGCTCCCGCGCCCTTACGCGAGCCTTCGAGCTATTCGAAAGCGTCGGCGCGGTTCCCTCAGACTCGCCCGGGCTCCGTCTGCAGAAGCGCGTACTCGTTGGAATCTCCGTCCTGGTCGCGATCGCCGCGATGGTCTGGGGAGCGATCTATTTCGCCGCGGGCGAGCCGCTCGCCGCCTCGATTCCTTGGGTTTACTCGGCAACGTCGCTGCTGAGCCTCGTGGTGTTCGCCGTGACGAAGCGGTATCTGTTCTACCGAACGAGCCAGCTCGCGCTGATCCTGGTCCTGCCCTTCTTGCTGCAGCTCGTCCTCGGCGGGTTCGTCAACGCCAGCGCCGTCATCCTGTGGGCGCTACTGGCCCCGTTGGGTGCACTTTTGGTCGCAGGTCGCCGTGCCGGCATCTATACGTTCGGCGCTTACGTGCTTCTCGTCGTTCTGGCCTCCGTGATTCAGAGATCGTTGGACGTTTCGAACGAGCTGTCGACCGGCATGATCCTGCTGTTCTTCGTGATGAACATCGTCGGCGTCTCCGCGATCACTTTTGTGACGCTCCTCTACTTCGCGGGACAGAAGGACGACGCGTTGCGTCTCCTTGGAATCGAGCGCGGCAAGTCCGACCGGCTACTGCTCAACGTTCTGCCGCGCGAGGTGGCTGACGTTCTCCGTGAGGAAAACCGGACGATCGCTGAGCATTGTGACGACGTCAGCGTTCTGTTCGCCGACATCGTTGGCTTCACATCCCTGTCCGAACGTCTTAGCCCCGGTGAGTTGGTCGAGTTGTTGAACGAGATCTTCTCCCAGTTCGACGCGCTTGCCGATCGGTACGGGGTCGAGAAGATCCGCACGATTGGCGACGCATATATGGTTGCGGCCGGAGTACCGACGCCCCGCGCCGATCACGCGCAGGTGCTGACCTCACTGGCGCTCGATTTCAATGGGTTGACCGCAAGCGACACGAGCGGCGAGAGTCTGAAGCTGCGCGTGGGTATCAACTCCGGTCCGGTCGTTGCGGGCGTGATCGGTCAGGCGAAGTTTCAGTACGACATCTGGGGAGATACCGTGAACACCGCGAGCCGGATGGAATCACACGGCATGCCTGGACGGATTCAGATCACCGAATCCACCCACGAGCTGATCAAGGATGCGTTCCACTGCACCGCTCGGGGCACGATCGAGGTCAAGGGCAAGGGCATGATGGAGACCTGGTTCGTCGATCGCGCCAGGTGAGCTCGGCTTGGCCCGGGCGGCCGACGGCTCGGCCCCGAGCTCGTCGAGTTGCGCTTACCTAGTCGAGCAGCCGCTCGATCTGACGGCGGTACAGGTCTCCGTCGCTGGCCTCGCGCGGATCCCCGTCGAGCGTCAGCTCCGCGACCGCCCCTCCACGTCTGGCGTACAGCGTCGGCGCCAACTCGTGGCCGACGCGCTCGATCGTCGCCGCGACCGCGTCATGACCACCGCTGTCGAGGAAGTGCTCCAGTGGCTGGATCCCCGCGTCGAACGCCGACGTGCCCGGGAGCTCGACCACACGAGCCAGGTACCCCTTCTGAATGAAGAGCTCCGGAGCCTCCGCAAGCTCGCGGGCGATAAACGCGGCGACGTCTGAGCGTTCCAGCTCCGGCAGCGGCGGACGTGGCTTTCCGAGCCGCTCCGCGAGGTGGTCCGCAAGAATGCGTGCGTTGTAGCGGAAGCCCTGCACAGATGTCGACGTCGATGCGGTGCCGTCTTTTCGCAGTCCGAACGCTCCCTGTGATGTATTTCCAGCGAAGAAGATGTTGGGGACGGACGAGCTCTCGAAGAACGGAGTCAGGGCGGGGATCCGTCCGCGTGCGACCACGTTCACTCCGAGCTCGACGAGGTCCTGGAAGGGCGTCGTGAAGCCGGTGGCCGCGATGACCTCGTCGCAGGTGAGGGTGAGCTCGCCGGCAGACGCGGCGTCGACCTGTACGCGGTAGCCGGCATCGCTTCGCTCGACTCTCGTGAGAGCCGCGTCGAGGAGCCTCGTTCCGCCGCCGACCGCGTAGTCCTCGATCGGCTGGAAGTAGCGAGCCGCCACTGATGTTCGACCCAGCACGTCGGGCCTGACTCCGCGCGGCGACACGAGCACGATGCCGCGCGCCCACGGCAGCAAGCCGTCCGCCAGCTCGAACCCGGAGTTGCGTTTTCCAATCACGACCACCGTCTTGCCGTCGTACTGCTCGCGCGGCTTCGTCTCGGCATAGTGAGGAACGTCTTCGAGACCCGGAGTGTC
>JAUVPB010000069.1 GCA_030598925.1 Actinomycetes bacterium | reverse complement strand
CGGCCAGGCTCCAGAGCGATGCGGTGGCGAATTCGACGCTGTTTCCGTCTGGATCCCGGACATACAACGACGACCCGCCATCGGGCCAATCAACCTCTGACTCGATCGCCACGCTGCGTTCCGCCAAGTGGGCGCGCCATGCCGGGATCTCCGCCTCAGATACGCGGAACGCAACATGACCAGCCCCCGTCGCTCCATGCGTGGGAATGGCAGATCCACCGACGTGAAGAGCCGCACCTGCCGTTGTCGATGCGCGAAAAACCAAGAACATCGACGACCCACATCGCAAGAACACGTGTCGATCAGGAACGCTCGACACCTTCTCGAGCCCGACAACGCCGACGTAGAAGCTCTCTGCAGCTGCTAGATCATCGCAGTACACAACGGTTTCTAGGACCGCCTGAGCCCGCACGCCGCGACCATATCAACGCCGCGCAGCGCCAAGCACCGCGGACAGGGCTGCCAAGCAGATCTTTCAGACTTCCCACGGCGGGAAGGCCTCGCGTACCGGCGGCGCGACGTGCGACTGTAACCGCTCGAGCTGAGCCGGTGAACCGCGCTAGAGCGGCCACCTGAGTCGCGGCGCGCGCTGGCCCGCCCCTTCTACAACCCCTCTGGTCACGAGCGCGACCCCAACGAGCACGAGCACGCCTCGAACGATGCGGTTGACGTCGACGGCCGGGCGCCAGCAAACGCGCTTCCCGTCGACGACGTAGACCCCAACAGGACGGGCACGAACTCCGAACCCACCGCCGGAACCGCTGCCTTGCTTCCCCTCTGTGTCCTCACCTTCACCGCCGCCGCCGCCACCCCCACCAGCGACCGATGCTGCAGGGATCACGGTGATGCCGCCCTGCTCGTACGCTTCGCCGAAGACACGCTTGACGGTAATGGTTTCCCGCGCGGCCTCCAAGACGCGGCTGACATTCTGGTGCTCTTTGACGCTCATGTGTGTAACGCTCCTTCCGTCCTCGATTGCCAAGGATCACGCAACCGGACAACTCGCGCCACCGTAGAAGCACCCGGGTCGCGTTAGGGGAAACCCCACCAGTGCGCGGCCCGCCGCGTCCCAGCCAGCAGAGCGGCAGGGCCGAACAACCCGTCGATCAGGCGCGAGCACCCGAAGGCTGGCGGCGATCGGGCCCCCCGTTCAGGATGCCCGGCACGTGACTCCCCGTTCGTGCCGCGGGGACGCTCGCGGTCGCCAGAGCCGACTCAATCCACAGGACGAAATCGGTGCACGGTCGCGGGCCGATTGGTTAGGGCTCAGCCCTGGATGATGTTGTGCACTGGGGATACCATCGGCTCGCCGGGATCGGCACCGAGCTCCGCCATGATCGCTGACACCGTGGGCACGAACGCCTCCAACGACTCCTGGGAATCCCAGACATCGAACACCTGGATCTGACCGTCGCTTTCGAGGGCCGCATGGTAGAGCCTGCCCTTCGGAGCGCCAGCACCTGCCGCCTCGAGGCGGCTGACTGTTTCGGCATACACGTCCGGAGAGAACCCTGTCGGAGTGAAGTAGATACCGAGAGCCATGTTGGCACCGTCCCCTCGTGCAGTCGTTGGATCGTTCCGGATCAACAGTCCTATCCGAGAGTGAGGCGACTCTACGCGAGTCGCGACAAGGACGCCGACCGGATACGAGACCAGGTCAGGGAGATCGCTCTGCCCGGTCGCCCGAGCAGGGGGCGGATGCTTGTCACCCGTTGGCCCCCGGAGTCGTGTCTGGGAGGTTGGCCTTGACGCCTAGGCTGTGGCTCCACGCCGGACACGATGTGTCGAACGCGAATGGAAGAGACAACGCTCACCTGTCGCAGCCCACCGACCCAACCCGAAGAGACGAATGCTGTTGAAGATCCGTGTAGCCGTCGCAGGTACGAGCACGCCGGCCGATCGCGACGGGTTTGTTGAGCTCGTCGATGGTCTCGAGAAGCGCGGCTTTGACACGCTGTGGCTCTCCGACACGCCGCTGACGCCGGCGGTTGAGCCGCTGGCCGCGCTAGCTCTGGCGGCAGGGCGTACAGACAGACTCAGGCTCGGCACCAACGTGGTCGTGCCTGGTCACAATCCGCTCCTGCTCGCTAGATCACTCGCCCACCTCGACCGTCTCTCGGGTGGCCGACTTCTTCTTGCCCTTATGCCTGGCGTCGGCTCAGCGATCGAACGCGCAGCGCTGGGGGTCGCCGGCGTCGACCGGCTCCGTCGCATGGAACAGACCATCGAACTATGTCGGTCCTGGTGGTCCGGCGAGGCCGTCACCGCCGAGATCGCAGGATTCAGTTATCACGGCGTCACCGTCGGGCCGCGCCCCGTCCAGGACCCGTTGGAGATCTGGTTGGGCGGCAACGGCCCGAAGAGTCTGAAACTCACCGGCACCCACGGCGACGGCTGGCTCGCGTCGCGGGCGTCGCCCGCCCAGGCCGAGACAAGCCGCCACACGATCGAGATCGCTGCCGCCGCGGTAGGTCGCACGATCGACGACGACCATTTTGGCATCAGTATTCCGTACACGCGCACTGAGCTCGACGACGCGACCATCGCCGAGATCATGCAGGGCGCAGATGCCAAACGGGGTGACATTGTCCCCCTTGGTGCGACCGAACTCCGCCGGCTCCTTCTTCGCCACATCGACGCGGGGCTCACCAAGTTCGTACTACGACCGATGTCGCTCGACAACGGCTGGGACGTCGAACTCGACTTCTTGGCCGAGCACGCCCTCACCCTGCAGAACTAGGCCTTGACCTTCCACCCGGGGAGGTACGTCGAGAGGGTCGGTGTCTCTCTCGCTTCTGAGTACCATCCGGTCTCCTCTCCTGTACGTCGCCTCGGCGCCATGCCGAAACGCGGAAGGTAGCAGCCATGCAGCGGGGTGCGTGCTAGCAGTGCGTGCGCCCGGTCACTGTCGAGAGGTTGCGGCGAGTACGACGGTTAGGAGATGAACTCCAGGTCAGTCAGCTGGATCGCGCCGGAGCGTCAGCCGCGCGTTCTCGCCAGATACACGGCGTGCTTGCGTCCGCCGCGACCGTGCACGGTCACCTCGACGGCAAAGCCGGCGCTCACGAGGCGGCGCTCGAACGCCGAATCCGGCGCCTCTCCCCAGACTGCGAGGACCCCGTTCGTGGATAGCGCCGCGCGCGCGTTGGCCAGCGCGGTCGTGCCGTAGAAGGGATCGGTGTCCGCGTCAACGCCGGCGTGAGGGCCTACATTGAGGTCAAGGATGATGGCGTCAAAGCGAGGTGCGGTGTCGTCCTGGGCGCGCCGCGCGATGTACATGGCGACATCCACGTGGTGAACGCGAACCCGAGTGTCGGCCAGCGCATCGCCGTTGACCGAAGCAAGCGGCCCGCGGCACCAGCGCACGACCGCCTCAGTCATCTCGCACACCTCGACTGTCGCCTGTGACGGCAGCAGGTCTAGCGCGGCACGGAGGGTGCATCCCATTCCCAGACCTGAGCTCAGAACGAGGGGAGCGTCTCCCGGCGGCAACGCACGGCACGCGAGCTCGCCGAGCGCGATCTCCGAGCTGCTCGCGTTGCTAACCATCAGCACGCGACCGTCGATCATGATCAGAAAGTCGCCGCTGTCGTGACGGTGCAGCTCGAGCGGCCCGTCCGCGGTCGAGGCGATCCCGATCGTGTTCCAGCGGCCTGCCATGGTCGAAACGAGTGGTCTAGTCGGTCCGCGGACGCGGTCGAAGGTCGCAAGGAAGACGGCGTGATCAGCGTCTTCTAGACCGTTCGGATCTCGACCACCCTCGCCGCCCACGCTCCAGCCGGAGCCTCGATTTGCACCGTATCGCCGACACGTTTGCCGAGGAGCGCTGCACCGAGCGGTGACGATGTAGATGCCGTCCCGCTGCCGCCGACGCCGGAGATCTCGACGAGGAGCTTCTCGCCGCCCTCGTCCTCGACGACCACGTGGCTGCCGACACCGATGATGGCCTCCGTCGGTGCCTCGACCACCACAGCGGTGTCCAGCCGCGCGCGAAGAATCGTGATCTTCCGCTCGAGCAGCGCCTGCTCGTTCTTGGCCGCGTGGTATTCGAAGTTCTCGGACAAGTCACCGTGGCCACGAGCGACACTGATCGCCTCGACGATCTCCGCTCGCCGTGGGCCCTCGAGGTCAGCCAACTCCGCGGCTAACTGGCTTTGCTGACCGGGTGTGAGCTGATCCGTCACGCCACACGCGTGCGGCGCCCACGCCGCGCAAACGCCCCGTCGCCGGTCGGTGCCCGGCGGCTGCGTGCGTCGTGCCCCATCATTTCGTGCGCCCTCGTACCCCGCGGAATCCCATCGCCAGAGGCTAGCTGGCATGCGCTGATGTGGCGTGAGGCAGCCGCACGGGCGCCGCTGGTGGTGTAGAAAGCGGTTCCGATGTTGAGGGCTCGAAGGGAGGGCTCGAACGAGATGACTATTGACCGTGACGCGCTTGGCGACCTAGCTGTGCTTGCTGACGATCTCGGGGTGCTCTCTCTCTACGTGGACGCGGACCCCTCCGAGCAGACTCAGCGGCCGACGGTCTGGGAGGTGCAGATCAAGAACGAGCTCGCCGAGCTTCGGTCCGCCGTGAAGGAGAACGAAACGCGCGAGCGGGCGAACGCGATCCAGGCTGCGCTTGAGGAGCTGGAGACGGAGATCGAGCGCGCTACGCATCCGAGTACGCACGGCCGGGGACGTGCCTTGTTCGTAGCGCTCGGCGCGTCTACCAAGATCAGCTTTGAGTTCCAGCTTCCGGTTGAGACTCGGGTGGTGCTGTCAACGAACGCGTTTATCAGGCCGCTGCTCGCGACCTTCGAGCGGGGCCGCCCGGCGGGCCTCGTCACGCTGTCACGTTCGAGCGTCGTGGTCTATGGCTGGGACTTCGGGGCGGTCGAGGCCCTCGGGCGGTGGTCGATCGACCTGGAGACGAGCGAGTGGAGGCGTATGCAGGGCCCGGCAGCCTCGAACCCCGCGCTCTCCCAACATACGGCACCGCAGCACGACCGGTTCGAGCGGCGACGCGAGGAGCACCAGGCAGGCCTCGTCGCCGACATCGGGGGGGAGCTCGCGCGTCTTCGGGACGCACGCGGCTGGCGCCGCCTCGTCCTCGCAGGTGATGCCAAGCTCCGCGTCGTGTTGAAGGGTGCGCTCCCGCCCTTCCCGGGCGGTGAGCTGGTCGAGACCGACCGCAAACTCGAGAACCTCAGCCCGGCCGAGCTCGGCGCGGCGCTTCTGCCCGATCTCGAGACCGCCCGCGCGCGACAGCGCGCCGAGACCGCTCTTAGAGTCAACGGCCTCGCACGAGCGGGTGGCAAGGCAACAACGGGTGTGCGGGCCACTCTGGCCGCGCTTGCCGAGGGACGGGTCAGCGAGCTGCTCATCGAACACGGACGCGACTACGTCGGCGTGCGCGCCCCCAACGGCACGCTCTTCGCGGAGCCCGGCTCGGCCGTCGGCGTGAATCTCTCCGAACTCATCGACGAGCCGCGTCTGGGCGAGCGCATGATCGAGCGGGCTATTGCGACCGGCGCCGATCTGATCACGCTCGAACCCTCGGAGGCGGCACCGCTCGCCGACGCCGAGGGCGTCGGTGCCCTGCTGCGATGGTAAAGACTCGGCTATCCCGCGCGCGCCAGGCGGGCTCGCTGAGCGAGGAGCGAAGCTTGTCCCCCGTTCCGGGTCCCCGGGTCGCGCCTTAGTCGCACGGTCGGCTGCTTGGGAGTCCCGAATCAGGGGGCCTGTGGCGCCACGCAGGCGGTCTACATCCGGGCCGAGCGTCTAGCCGACCTGGCAGAGCATGCCGCCGTCGATCGGAAGGATGTGGCCCGTGATGAAGCTGGCGCGATCGGAGCAGAGCCAGACGACGGCCTCTGCTGCCTCCTCTGGTCGGCCGACACGCCCCATCGGGACGCCGTCGGCCGCCCGGTCGACGTCGCCCTGCCAGTCGCGTAGCAGCATCGGCGTCATGATCGGCCCCGGCGCCACCGCGTTGACGCGAACGTTCTTCTGCCCGAGCTCGAGCGCCGCGGTCTTGGTAAGGCCGCACACGGCGTGCTTGCTGCCGATGTAACTCGAGCGCCCTGGGTACGCGTTCAGCCCCCATGTCGAGCTGGCATTCACGATCGAGCCGCCACCGCTCTCGAGCATCGCGCTGATCTCGTACTTCAGGCAGCGGTAGATGCCCTTGAACAGCACGTCGATCGTCCGTTCGGCGTCGACCATGTCCTGCTCATGTACCGGCGCCGATGCGCCCTCGATCCCGGCGCTGTTGTAAGCGACGTCGAGCCTGCCGAACCGGGTCACGGTCCGATCGACCATCTCGCGCACTGCGTCCTCGTTGACAACGTCGACTCCAACGAACGCGCAGCCCGTGCCGAGGCCTGCGACCTCAGCAGTCGCAGCCTCGAGCGCCTCGACGTCTATGTCCGCGAGCATCACGGAGGCTCCCTCGCGCGCCATCGACAACGCCGTGGCCTTGCCGAGCCCGGATGCAGCCCCCGTGACGATCGCAACCTTGTCGCGCAACAGCATCGCTCGTTCCCTTCGTCTCGGCTGCGGCCATTCCGCAGCGCCAGTTCATTACGTCGTTCGGCTTCGCGCTGTGCCTACCCG
Source organism: Actinomycetes bacterium (assembly GCA_030598925.1). GTDB lineage: Bacteria > Actinomycetota > Thermoleophilia > Gaiellales > Gaiellaceae > JAUVPB01. The sequence goes on along the minus strand of JAUVPB010000069.1, from coordinate 5,434 downwards.
CACGCGACACGGGACGACGGCAGTCCGCGCAACAGCCATGCTCCCATGACTGGATATCCCGTGCGGGAAGACCACGCAGCAGCTCGAGGCGCTAAACCGCTTGGCTACAGCTATTTTCGCGAGTGGCCGGTACCGGGCTCGAACCAGTGACCCCCCTGCTTGTAAGACCAGAGAACACGACTAGGCTGAGGCGCCAGAAATCCCTGTCGTTACTGGGGTCCTGGCGTCTCGGCCCTTCGTGCCCTACAAGACGGATACCCGTGGATTAGAGGCGATTCCCGTGGATTCGGGCACTCGAATGTGATTTGTGCCCAAACGACGACTCCGCCGGGGTCGGACCCCGGCTCCCGCGACGACGGATGTCGCGCAGCGTATGATCGCTACAGATCTTCGTCAGATTCTTTCAGGCCCGTTGTGTGCCTCCTGCTGGCGCGACCCTGGTCGACTGCTGCCGAGCCCCGCATCCCGCGCCGGGCCCTCCGCCCGCTCGCGCCGGATCGACGAGCGCACAAGGAGGCCGTAATGCCACGGACCATCAGAGACTTCATGCCGTCCGATCTCGAGTTCCAGATGTTCGTGCTGGACGAACTCGCCGACGAGCTGATCGAGAACGAGGGCGCCGACGTCCTAAAGCTCACGATCGGTGTGACCGAGATGCCAATGCCCAGCGTCGTCCTGGACTCGATGGTCGAGAGGCTCCACAACCCTAACTTCGTCCGGCGGGTGTATCCCGAGGGCCTACCAGAGCTGCGCGAGGCGATCGCTGCGTTCTATAGCCGCAAGCACGGCGCCGAAGTGTCCGCGGACCGCGTGATCGTGAATACCGGCAGCTCGCCGATCTTCCGCAACATCTTCCAACTCGTGTCCGGTCCCGAGTACGAGATCATGATTCCGCGGCCGTACTACGCGCTCTACCTCTACTGCTCGAAGCTGGCCGGTGCGACAGTGAAGTTCTACGACATAGACGTCGAGACCAAGCGCGTCGACATGGACTCGTTCCGCGCGAGCTTCTCGCCTGAGCGCACTTCGCTAGTCGTTATCAACTCACCGGGCAACCCGGTCGGCAACGTCGTGACGCCGAGCGAGATGCGGGAGATGTACGACGTCATCGATGGCAACGCATATGTGCTGAACGACGAGATCTACAACAACACGATGTTCTACGAGGAGTTCCACTCGCCGCTGGCGCTCTTCCCCGAGCACGCCGACATGACGATCGTCACCAACAGCTTCTCCAAGGGCTACCGCATGTACACAAAGCGGATCGGCTTTGCGCTGCTGCCACAGGAGCTGCAGACCAACCTGCGTGTGATCCAGCAGCACACGCTGCTCTGCACCGATCCGGCGTACCAGTACGGGATGATCGCCGCGCTCGAGGACGAAGAGAGCCCCGAGGAGCTAAACCGCGTCTACCGCTCCCGCGCGGAGTACACGACCGAACGATTGAGCGGCACCGGTTGCGAGCCGGTTGCCGCCGAAGGCGGCTTCTACGCGATGCTTCGTTGCGAGGACTGGAACAAGGCCCGGGGCTTCGCGTCCTCAAAGGAGCTGGCGCGCGACATCCTGGCCACGTCGCACGTCGCCGTCGTGCCCGGCACCGACTTCGGCGTGCCACACGACCTCCGTCTCGCCTTCTGCAACGAGCGCTACAACGAGGCGATCGACCGTCTCCACGAGTACTTCACCGCTTCGACCGCCGATCAACGGTCATCGAGCGGCACGGCGACGGTTGAGGCAGTAGCCAGCGCCGGAGCCTAGCTGTGGCCCTCAAACTGCAATCGCCAACCCGCAATAGTCAGGCGCTCCGTGCGTCGAATCGCGACTGGCGCGGCGTCAGCCGCGCGGTGATCCTCGCCGCAGGCATGGGCTCGCGCCTGCAGTCGTTGACGGAGGGCATGCCGAAATGCCTGGTCGAGATCGGTGGGGCGCCGCTGCTGGTCCGGACGCTCGACGGGCTGGCGGAGCAGGGACTCGACGAAGCCGTCATCGTGATCGGGCACGGCGGCGACGCCATTCGCCACCGGATCGGCGAGTCGTACGCGGGGCTAGCGATCCACTACGTCGAGGCGCCTGACTTCGCGTCGACGAACAACATCCGCTCGCTCTGGGACGCGCGTCACTACCTCAACCAGGACGTCCTCCTCCTTGAAGCCGACGTCGTCTTCGACGCGGACGTGGTCGGCGCACTCCTCGAGGTGCCCGGCAGCAGCGCTGCGGTCGCACCGTTCCATCGGCCGCTGTCCGGCACGGTCGTACACCGCAACGCTGGTGACTACGTCACCAGCTTCACGCTCGGTGCGGATCAGGGGCCCGGTTTTGACTCCGAGAACGCCCTCAAGACCGTCAATATCTACTTGCTCCGCGAGGCGCTCCTGCACGACCTTGTGGTTCCAAGGCTCTGCCGCACCGTCGAGGCCGGCCACGTCGACCGCTTCTACGAGACCGTGCTGCAAGACTGTGTCGCCGACGGCTCACTGCGCAACCTGGCCGCCGTCGATGTCTCGACCCACCGCTGGTACGAGGTCGATGATCCTCGCGACCTGGATGCGGCGCAGTTCCGGTTCCTGGAGCGCGAAGCTCAATACGAGCCGATCCAGCGCCTGCACGGGTCGTACTGGCGATACGGATTCGTAGATCACTCCTACCTGTACAACATGCACTTCCCACCGGCCGCGATGATGGACGTTTTCCGCGACGATCTACACGAGATCGTCACCAACTACCCGGTGGGCCAACAGGAGTTGGCGCGTCTCGTAGCCGACTGGAACGGCGCCGAGCCGGGCCAACTCGCCGTCGCGAACGGTGGCGCTGAGCTGATCAAGGTCCTGGGCAACCAGTTCATGCAGCGGATGACGATCCCTACGCCCTCGTTTAACGAGTACGAAGAGGTGATCGCCGCGGATGGGCTCAACCGCTTCCCGCTCGACCCGGTTACTTTCGAACTCGACGTTGACGCGTTCGCCGAATCCGCGATCGAGTGGGAGTCCGACACGGCGATCGTGGTCACGCCAAACAACCCGACGGCGCTATCCGTGTCGCGCTCGGACCTCGACCGGCTCGTCCAGCGTCTGGCGGCCCGCAACTGCCGGCTGATCGTCGACGAATCGTTCATCGAGTTCGCGCGCGACGGTGAGCGAAACAGCGTCGAGAACGCGATCCAGGTGCACCCAAACCTCGTGGTCATCAAGAGCATGAGCAAGGTCTTCGGGATCGCTGGCCTGCGCATCGGTTACCTACTGAGCGCCGACCGCGCGTTTATCAACGCGGTGCGCCGTGCCCTCCCGATCTGGAACGTCAACGGCCTCGCCGAGCAGTTCCTCCGCACCGTTGGGCGCTACCGGAACGAGTTCGCCGCCAGCTGCGACGAAACGCGAGCAACGTGCTCGACGCTCTATGACGATCTGACGGCGATCCCCGACCTCGAGCCGATCCGGCCGGATGCGAACTTCATCCTCGCCCGGCTCGACGCCGCCGCCGCGTCGGCCCCCGAGGTCGCGCGCCGGCTCTACGTGGAACACAACATCCTGATCAAGGACTGCGCGTCGAAGAGCATGCCCGATGCCGACCGTTACCTCCGCATCGCCTCGCGCACTCCCGAGGAGAACGGCGTGCTTGTCGAGGCACTCGCCTCCGTCATCGGCGCACGCTCGGCGGGCGATGACGCGAACGGCGGCCGAGGCCCGATCCCCGCCCGAGTGAAGCGCTAGAGGACCAGCGATGAGCGACGTGGAGACAGGTGCCTTGATGAACCAGCTCGAGCGGGAGATCCCGCCGATGGACATCGCTGACGCTGAGCAACTCATGCGCGAGGCCAAGGCGGCGCTAGACGAGCACGGCGTCGTCTTCTTCCTCAGACAGGGAACGTGCCTCGGCGCCGTGCGTGACGGCGCACTGATCCCGTGGGACGACGACCTCGATCTAGGCTCGATCATCGGACTGCACGGCTTCAGCCAAGCGCTGATCGAACCGGTCGTGGAGACGCTCCGAGCGGGCGGTGCTTACGTCGAGGTCGCCCATGAAGCGCTGTACACCTCGGTCAAGATCTTCAAGTACCGAATTCGGATCGACTGGCAGTGCTACCGCGTGGTCGAAGGAACCATCGCGCACTACCCGGGCGTCCCGTTCCCGGTCCGGCTGTTCGAGGAGCTCACGCCGGTCGACTTCATCGGCGACCGCTATCTCGTACCGAGCCCGCCGAACGACTACCTCATCGTCAAATACGGCCCCGACTGGCACACCCCGAAGCGGGTTGGCTACGAGAAAGACGTGCTCGACGCCATGCCCGTCGGAACGGTTCCCGGCCGCCCGGGCACGCTAAGGCAGTGGTTCATCGTGCGCTTTCGCCCGCGCCAGACAGCGCGGCTGCGGGTTCTCGACACCGACGGCCAGCCCGTGCCCGGGGCGGAGGTCTGGATCGCCGGGATCACCCGGACCCGCACGAACCGACACGGCACGGCGCGGTTCTACGTCCCGCTCGCAGAGAACTACGCCGTCACTGTCGTCACGAACGGCACCGAGGAAGTGCTCTACGAAGAAGCGCTAGAGCCGAGCAAGACCTACGTCTACCGCCCTGATCCAGCGCAGGCAGCTGGCCGCTACTTCGTCTTGACCGAGGACTAACGCCGGGTCGGCGCGCGTGCCGCGATCGACTCAACCACGTCAGTCAACTCAAGGTCGAGAGCACGGCTTGGAAACGAAACAGCCCTGACCAGCAGGGCTTCTTGCGAGTGGGCGGTACCGGGCTCGAACTCCCGGACCGGATGGTCACCAAAGAGAATTTGCGCCGAAAGGCCGAGAATCCCCAGTGCTCATAGGGGTTTGAGTGACTGGGCGTGGCCACCGTAGACACCCCACGCGAAACGCTCCGATCACTCGTCTCGCTGCTGCCCAGGCGAGACCAACGGGTGGCCATCAGCCCGCCGAAGCGGCCATGAGGAGCCACCGGCGCGCAAGGTGACCACACGCCAGCCCGTCGCGGCCCGACCGACGAAGCCCGCTCCCGACGGTGCCCCAGGCGCGCCGCCCATGACACCAACCGGCCAGGCCCTGTTCGGTCAGCCGGCGGCGCCGTGACTTGACGGTCGCCCTGAGCGAGGGGCCGACCATGTCCCCCGCTGGGCCCCCGGGGTCGCGTGTTGGTCCCGAGCAGCGGGCGCTCACGGCGCCCGTTGGCGGCTCACGGCACGAGCCGCGCTATACGAGCGGCGCTAGAGTGCGGCGCGCCATGGGACGGCTCGATGGAAAGGTGTGCGTGATCACGGGTGCGGGAGGCGGGATCGGGCGAGCGTCGGCGCTTCGCTTCGGTCAGGAGGGAGCTCGGGTGGCCGTGGTCGACATCGCCCATGACAAGGGTCTGGCCGTTGTCGCGGAGTTGACGGCGGCGGGCGTGGACGGCGCGTTCTTTGCCTGTGACGTGACGCGCGACGAGAGCGTG
>JAUVPB010000009.1 GCA_030598925.1 Actinomycetes bacterium | reverse complement strand
TCGAGCGGGCGGCGGAGGGCGACGTCGTAGTGATTGCTGGAAAGGGGCATGAGACGGGGCAGGAGGTCGACGGCACGGTGACGCCTTTCGACGACCGAGAGGTCGCCGCTGCGTTTCTGGCAGAGAAGGTGCAGGTGGACACGTGATACCTCTCTCGATCGATGAGCTCGAAGGTCTCGCGCTCGGCGAGCTCTCCGTCCGAGAAGGCGCGGCCGCGGTCACGGGTCTCGAGATCGATAGCCGCCGCGTTGTTGCGGGCGACCTGTTCGTCGCGATCGGGCGGGGCGGACCCGACTACGTGCAGGATGCTCTCGCGCGAGGCGCCGCCGCGAGCCTGGAGCCGAAGGACGCACACGGGGCGATGGCTACGCTCGCGGCGTTGGTCCGCTCGAGGACGGACGCGACGGTCGTGGCCATCACCGGCTCGGTCGGCAAGACGACGACGAAGGACATCACTTCAGCGCTCTGCCGACCACACCGAACCGTCGTGGCGGCCGAGGCGAGCTACAACAACGAGGTCGGACTCCCCTTGACTCTGTGTCGCGTGCAGGAGGACACGGAGCTCGTGATTCTGGAGATGGGTATGCGGGGGCTCGGTCAGGTGGACGAGCTCTGTCGTATTGCGAGACCTGACATCGGCGTGATTACGGGCGTTGGTCCGGCACATCTAGAGGTCATTGGCTCGGTTGACGATGTCGCTCAGGGGAAGGCCGAGCTGCTGTCGCATCTGCCGGCAGGTGGGACCTCGATCGTGCCGGCCGGGGAGTCAAGACTCGATCCGTACCTGGACGCGCACCACGGGCGGACGCTGACGTTTGGCGCCGGCGGCGACGTCCAGCTTGCCGGCCTTGTTACGCGAGGACAGAACTCTCAGGTTCAAGTTGATATCGAGGGTGGTACGATCGAGCTCGAGTTCAACTTCACCGGGCGCCACAATGTCGAGAATGCGCTCTGCGCCGTTGCCGTGTACACGGCGCTCGGACTCCCGCAGGCGCAGATCGGCGCCGGCGCCCGGGCCGTGGTGCTCTCGCCGCTTCGCAGCGAGGAGGTCGAATTCGGCAGCGGCGGGTTGCTGTTGAACGATTCGTACAACGCCAACCCGATGTCGATGCGTGCCGCGATCGAGCACCTAAGTGAGCGGGCCGGCAAGCGACGGCGGGTGGTTGTCCTCGGACACATGGCCGAACTTGGAGATGAGTCCGAGACGTACCACCGCGAGATAGGAGCGATGCTCGGCCAGGAGGGCGTTGACGTTTTCATTGGCGTCGGCGAGCACGCGGCGGCATATCGAGAAGGGCTCCTGAGCAGTGGCGGCGATACGTTGATCGAGGTCGTCGAGACCAGTGACGAGGCGATCGGTCTCCTGCAAAAGCAGCTCGAGCCGGGCGACTGCGTCCTGGTTAAGGCGTCGAGAGCCATCGGCCTGGAAAAGGTCGCTGACGCCGTCCAAGCCATCGTCGCGTAGCAGCTGATCCATGGTCGAAGTTCTCCTCTCCGGCATCATCGCAATGGTCATTTCGATCGGCCTTGGGCCGAAGTTCATCGAGTTCCTACGCTCCAACGAGTTCGGGCAGCAGATCAGGGAAGAAGGGCCCGAACGTCACCAGGCAAAGCGAGGGACGCCGACGATGGGCGGCTTGCTGATCATGGTCTCGGCCGCCGTACCATTCTTGATTCTTTCCCACCGGACGGTAGAGGCGCTGACGGTGTTTTTCGTGACACTCGGGTGCGCCGCGATCGGATTTGCCGACGACTGGACGAAGCTCACGCGCAGGCGCTCGCTTGGGCTGGCCGGCCGATGGAAGCTGCTGCTCCTCGCGGTCATCACGTTCGTCGTGGCGATCGTGACCTATGACCGAGGCTTCAAGACGAGCGTCTACCTCCCGATCCTTGACGTCGATCTCCCGCTCTCGTGGTTCTGGTACGCGTTCCTATTCGTGATGATCGCCGGCACCGCGAACGGCGTGAATCTGACCGACGGTCTCGACGGTCTCGCGGCAGGTACGGTGACTATCTCGCTCTTCACGTTTACTGCGATGAGCGTCGTGGCGTGGATCGCCAGCGGCGGCGGCCTGACTGGGAGCGCCGCTGATCTCGACCTCGCAATTCTGGGTGCTGCGCTGATTGGCGGACTCGTTGGGTTCCTCTGGTACAACGCTTACCCGGCTCAGGTGTTTATGGGGGATACGGTCTCTATGGGCCTAGGCGGAGCTGTGGCCGCATTCGCGATCGTGACGAAGACCGAGATCCTGCTCGTCCTGATCGGCGGTGTATTTCTGATCGAGGCACTGTCGGTGATTCTTCAGGTTGCGAGCTTCCGGTACTTCGGCCGGCGGATCTTCCTCATGGCGCCGATTCATCACCACTTCGAGATGAAGGCGTGGTCGGAGGCGCGCATCATGGTGCGCTTCTGGATCTTCGGTGTGATCCTCTGCGCCTGCGCCTTCGTCCTGTACTACCGCTACTTCGAGAACTTCGCCGAGTAGTGGCCGGCGGCGAGCCTCTAGGACTATCGCGGGCACTCGTCGTTGGGCTCGCTCGCTCTGGCTGCTCGGCGGCTCTTGCGCTCCGACGCCAGGGTTGCGACGTCGTCGGGATCGACTCGGACTCGGCTCTCGAGGTGGGCAGGCTTGACGAGGCCGGTGTCGAAGTTTGGCTCGGCTCCGGGATCGGTCCCGAGGCCCTTGAGGGTGTAGAGGTAGTCGTGAAGAGTCCTGGAGTCCCGTCGAACGAGCCGATCGTCGTGCGCGCGCGAGACGCGGGCCTACCGGTCTGGAGTGAAGTCGAGTTGGGCGCCCGAATCCTGCCCCAGCCAATCGCCGGCGTCACGGGTACGAACGGCAAGACGACGACCTCCGAGCTCCTTGGTGAGATGGTGCGTGCGTCTGGACGGCCGGTGGCAGTAGCGGGCAACGTCGGCCGTCCGTTGACGGCGCTCGAGCCGGACGCCGATCCGGCTGCCTGGATCGTGTGCGAGCTCTCGAGTTTCCAACTCGAGGACATCGACCGTTTTCGGGCTCCGGTCGCAGTCTTGCTGAACGTGACACCGGATCACCTCGACCGCCATGGAACATTCGAGGCGTACCGCGACGCGAAGCTGAGGATCTTCGAGAATCAGCAGGCTGATGACGTGGCGATCGTCCCGCCCGGTGTGGGGTCGGTTCCAGGGCGCGGGCGGCGCATCGAGTTCGATGGGAGTGGCGGACTGCCCTCCGAGCCTCGCATGCCGGGTCAGCACAACCGTGAGAACGCCGTCGCCGCATCGCTCGCGGCGCAGGCGATCGGCGCCCCCGCCGAGGCGATTGGTGCCGCGCTCGAGACGTTTGCGGGGCTGCCTCACCGTCTTGAACATGTCGGTTTCGTGGACGGCGTCAGGTATGTGAACGACTCCAAGGCGACGAACCCGGAAGCCGCCTACCGGGCGCTCGAGTCGTTTCCGAGGTCGCGAGTTATCCTCGGTGGGTCGTTGAAGGGCGCTGCCTTCGACGGGCTCGCGAGCGCGGCTCGGGCGAGCTCGGTGACGCGCGCGTACCTCCTTGGGGAAGCTGCGCCTACTCTCGCCGCTGCTCTCGACCGGGAAGCCGTTCCCTACGTGCACGCGCACGACCTCGAGACCGCGGTCGCGACTGCAGCCGGCGATGCGACGGCTGGGGACGTCGTCCTCCTCTCGCCAGCCTGTGCGAGCTTCGATCAGTTTCGTGACTTCGAAGACCGCGGCGATCGCTTTCGTGAGATCGTGAACGCGCTGTGAGCGGGCGGATCGCCCGTGTCGCTGCGGGCGTCCGAAGCGTGGGCCGCGGCAAGGGCGCCCCGGCAGATCGTCTCCAGTTCGCGTACGCCGCTCTGGCGTTGAGCACGCTGGCGCTCGTCGCGCTCGGGCTCGTAATGGTCTTCAGCGCCACGTCGGTTCGTTCGGCGCTCGCCAGTGGTGATGAGTACGCGTTTCTGCGGCGGCAAGGCATCTACGTTGCCGCAGGTCTGGTCCTCATGTGGATTCTGGCGCGGACTCGCTACGACCGCCTCCGGCATCTTATTGGGCCGCTGCTGGTCGGGTCAGTTGGTCTGCTCGTGGCCGTACTGATCGTCGCGGAACCGGTCAACGGCGCGAAGCGGTGGTTCAGCTGGGGTTCCTTCGGGCTGCAACCGTCTGAGCTCGCGAAGCTGGCACTCGTTCTGTGGGTCGCGCTCTACCTCTCGCGCCGACCCGCGCCCCGCACGTTGGGTCAGCTGATGAGGCCGATCGGTTGGATCGTGGCGCTCCTCGTTGGCTTGATCTTCCTGGAGCCCGACCTCGGAACGACCCTCGCGATCTTTGCGATCGTGTGCGCGTTGCTGCTGGTGTCCGGCACGCCCGTGCGGTTGCTGGCGTTCGTCAGCGGCGTAGCGGCTGCCGGCGTATTCGTCGCGATCTGGCTCGAACCGTACCGTCGCGAGCGATTCTTCAGCTTCCTCGATCCATGGGCTGATCCCGAGGGCGCTGGCTTTCAGTCAGTACAAGCGCTCGTGGCTGTCGGCTCTGGCGGCTGGCTCGGGCGTGGCATCGGCGAGAGCGTGCAGAAAGTTCACTATCTGCCCGAGGCGACCACCGACATGATCTTCGCCGTAATCGCCGAAGAGCTGGGGCTCGTCGGGAGCCTCGCGACTATCTCGCTCTACGCCGTCTTCGGGTGGGCCGGATACACCATCGCGCTTCGATGCGCCGACCCGCTCGGGAAGCGCATGGCAGTTGGCCTCACAACGCTCGTGCTCAGCACGGCGACGCTGAATCTGTCTGCCGTTCTGGGCCTCGCTCCGCTCACCGGAGTGCCCCTTCCGTTCATCTCGTTCGGCGGGTCTCATCTGCTGACATCGCTCGCGGCCGTGGGCATCGTCCTTAACATCGCACGAAGCGATGTCCGACAAGCCAGCAGTGCGGTGTCTGATAGCGGCCGGGGGAACGGCAGGTCACGTGCTGCCGGCGCTGGCCGTCGCAGAGTCGCTCAGCCGGCGCGGCGCGTGCGTCCAGTTCGCGGGGTCGCCTGAACGAATCGAGGGTCGCCTGGTCCCTGAAGCCGGGTATGACCTGATACCGCTCCACACGTCTGGTCTGCCTCGGCGTCCCAGCGTGTCGGCGCTTCCGGCCATCGGGTCCGCACTGCAATCCCCGTTCCTGGCTCATCGCGTTCTCCGCGCAAACCGGCCCGACGTCGTCTTGGGGGCCGGCGGCTACGTCGGCGGTCCGGTCGTCATGGCCGCTCGACTCCTCGGCATTCCGGCTGCTCTGACGGAGGCGGACTCGCACTTCGGTCTGGCGAATCGCCTGGCCGCGCCGTTCGCGGACGCGGCGTTCCTGGCCTACCCTCTCGCCGATCGGCGCGGACGGAAGTATCGCGTGGTCGGTCGACCGATCCCGATGCGGTCTCGCAGCCGCGTCGGACGAGACGAAGCGCGAGCCCGTTTCGGGCTTCCGCTCGAGGGAGACGTCGTGCTCGTCGCCGGCGGCAGCCTCGGTGCTCGCGCGCTCAACCATGCCGTCGTGCGTGCCTTCGGCGAGAACGGCCCGGCCATTCTGCACCTCTGCGGCGACCGGGACTACCCGGAGCTCGCTCCGCTGATGGCCCGAGACGACTACCGTCTGGTCGCGTTCACCGACGAATTCGGAACGGCTCTTCGCGCCAGTGATCTCGTAGTCTCGCGCAGCGGTGGCGCTGTCTGGGAGATTGCCGCCGCCGGTGTCCCGGCGCTACTGGTCCCGTACCCATACGCGACCGGCGACCATCAGTACAAGAACGCTCTTCACTTCAGCGAAAAGGGCGCCGCGCTCGTGGTCCGCGAGGCCGAGCTCCAGCTGCGCGAGCAGGTCCTGGACATGCTCGGGAACAGAGAAGAGCTCGCAAGCATGCGGGCAGCCATGCTCGAGCTCGCCCGTCCGGACGCGGCCGACGACGTGGCAGAGGGGTTGATCGCGCTTGGCAGCGCTCGCCGGTAGAAAACTCTGGCTCGTCGGAATCGGCGGCGTCGGGATGAGCGGTATCGCCACCGTCGCTAAAGCCTGGGGGGCCGACGTTGCCGGTTCGGACAGTGCAGCGAGCACAACGACGGAACGCCTGGTCGAGGCTGGAATTCCAGTCACTATCGGGCACGCTGAGTCCAACGTCCCTGACGGGTTCGAGATCGTGGCGTCGTCTGCCATTCCGCCTGACAATCCCGAGCTTGCTGCCGGGACCGTGTTCCGCCGTGCGACCCTGCTCGCGCAGTTGCTCGACCAGGGCCGCTCGATCGTCGTCGCCGGGGCGCATGGAAAGACGACGACAGCGTCGATGATCGCGTACTGCCTCGATCGGCTTGGCGACGACCCGACGTTCATCATCGGTGGCGACGTCCCTCAGCTCGGCACGAATGCACGCGCCGGGAAGGGTTGGATCGTGGCCGAAGGAGATGAGAGCGACGGGTCGTTACTCGAGCTCGCGCCGTCGATCGCGGTGATCACCAACGTCGACCATGATCATCACTCGACCTTCGCATCGCGTGCCGAGGTCGAGAACCTGTTTGGCAGGTGGCTTGCCGGTCGCGCGGCCGAGGCCAGCGTCGTCCACGGTGAGCAGACCGACCTCGGCGAGGCCGTGGAGCTTGCCGTGCCCGGAGAGCACAACCGGACGAACGCGGCGTGTGCTGTCGATGCGCTCGTCCGCGCCGGCTTCGAGCGGCGGGAGGTTGAGCGCGTCATCCGAGACTTCACCGGCGTCGGGCGTCGCCTGGAGTCACATGGCGAGGCGGCAGGCGTATCGCTGTACGACGACTACGCGCACCATCCGGTCGAGGTGGAGGCAACGCTCAAAGCAGCCCGGTCTCTGGTTCGAGGCGGCCGACTAGTGGCGCTGTTTCAGCCGCACCTCTTCAGTAGAACGGAGCATCTCGCCCACGAGTTCGGCGTTGCACTCTGCCTCGCGGACGCGGTCTGCGTGACAGACATATACCCGGCTCGAGAGCTGCCACGTGAAGGAGTCACCGCGAAGCTCGTCGTCGACGCCATCGCGCGGAACTGCCCGGGCATGCTCGTCGGGCTTGCACCAGACCTCTCCGACGCGGCAGACCTGCTGGTCACCTGGCTGCGTGAGGGCGACACGGTGCTGGCGCTTGGAGCAGGCGACGTCTACCGAGCTCTCCCAATGATCGCGGAGCGGTACAGGTGAAGGAGAACGTCGATCTGGCCCGCATGACGACGCTCGGCACCGGCGGGCCGGCCAGATACTTTCGTGAGGCCGCGTCGCTCGACGATGTGCGCGAGGCATTCGAACTCGCGGAGAGGGAGGAGATGCCGTTCGCCGTTGTCGGCCTCGGCTCGAACATGCTCGTCGCCGACGAGGGGTTTCCGGGTGTCGTGATCAGGCTCGTCGGTGAGCTTGCCTCTGTATCCATGGTCGACGATGTCCTGCAGGCTGGGGGTGGGGCGTCGCTCGCCGTGTGTCTGCACCGCGCACGGGCGGCTGCACTTGCCGGGTTGGAGTTCGCGTGCGCGATCCCGGGAACAGTCGGCGGCGGTGTCTGGATGAACGCTGGTGCCTACGGAGGAGAGATCGCCGAGAGGCTCGAGCGAGCTCTGATCGCGAGCTCTGAAGGTGTCGAGTGGCGAACACCAGACGAACTCGGTCTCGAGTACCGGCGATCGAATCTTCGACATGGAGAGGTCGTGCTGCGCGCCGAGTTCCGCCTTGCGATCGGACGGAGCGAAGACATTCGTGCGACCGTCGCCGATATGCAACGTAAGCGCAAGGCGGCTCAACCGACGAACCGGAGGACGTTCGGGAGCGTTTTCAAGAACCCGTCGACAGAGCTTGGCGCGGGCCAAGCCATCGATCAGGCAGGTCTCCGCGGCCACGTGCACGGCGGTGCACAGATCTCGCCGAAGCACGCTAACTTCATCGAGAATGCGAGCGAGGCGACAACCGCCGATGCTCTGGCACTGATTCGCCTTGCCCGTGGCTCCGTGCAGGAGCGCTTCGGTGTAGCTCTCGAAACCGAGGTGCAGTTCTTGGGTCCGGTAGCGCGAGATGGAACAACGTGGCCGGCTGATTCGCTGGTTCGGTAGATCCGGGGTCGGCATCGACAGTCGCGGCAGCTGTCTCGGCGGCTCTCGACAACCGAAGGATCGGTAGGGGAGAGGCCGAACTCCCAAGGATGGAAACGACGGCCACAGCCGGCGGCGAAGCCACCCGGCCTCGAGACGATGCGCTTGCATCGCGTCCAGACGTCGTGCGGCTCATCGCCGTCGCCATACTTACGAGCGCACTCGCGTTGCTCGCGTACGGTCTCATCGACTGGACAGGGACGTTCGGCGTAAAGCGAATCGTAGTGACGGGCGCTCCGCCAGACCTTGTGCGCGCAGTTGAGCGCTCGCTCGCGCCCTTGGCCGACGAGAGCCTTGCGTCGCTCAGCGTACAAACCGTGCGGTCACTCTCGAGAGATGTGCCTGAGGTCCTCGCCGTCAAGGTGGATCGAGACTTTCCGAGCACGTTGAAGGTGCGCGTGGTACTTCACCGTCCGGTCGCCGTCGTTCGATCCGGATCGCAGGCCTGGGTGGTTTCGCGCTCAGGTCACGTCATCGAGACGATCAAACCAAGCGCGTCGCCAGAGCTACCCCGCGTATGGATCCCCGCAGGGGCTCGGTACGCAGCGGGCGAAGTACTTCGAAGCTCGATCGCATTGGCGGCGGCGCGGGCACTCGCACGGCTTCCGCAACCCTTTCCGCTTCGCGTCATTTCTGCCCGTGGAAGCGTCGACGACCTCTCCCTGATCGTGGGTACGACGGAGCGCGTCGAGCTACGTCTAGGGGGGTTGGATGGGCTGAATCTCAAGCTCGCCGTCGCTGCTCAGGTACTCCGGAGCCTGTCGCCCGCCGAGGCAGGAGCGCTGAACTATCTGGACGTGAGCGTGCCAGAACGGCCCGTCGCCTCGTGAATCGGCTGAAGCCCATAACCCTCAAGTCGGAGCCTTAGGGTTAGACTTTGCAACTATTTTTCCCTGCAAACGGGCCATTTGACACGCCTCGTCAAGGGGCGTAACCTAAGGCAGACGCTCGTGTTGAGCTTCAGGGAATAGGTACTTCAAGGTGGAGGGGACTTGACCGTGAGAGAACACGCAGGCAGTTACCTTGCCGTCATCAAGGTGGTTGGTGTCGGCGGCGGCGGCACGAATGCCGTAAATCGGATGGTCGACGCCGGAATTCAGGGCGTGGAGTTCATTGCGGTCAACACAGACGCTCAAGCGTTGCTCATGTGCGACGCCGACGTGAAGCTTCATATCGGCGCGAAGGCGACCCGTGGCCTCGGCGCCGGTGCCGATCCAGAGGTCGGCTACCAGGCCGCCATGGAAACTCGTGATGAGCTCAAGGAAGCGCTCAAGGGCGCGGACATGGTGTTCGTGACCGCTGGGGAAGGCGGAGGAACTGGCACCGGCGCCGCGCCGGTCATCGCGAATATTTCGCGCGAGCTCGAGGCGTTGACCGTCGGGGTCGTGACGAAGCCATTCGCGTTCGAAGGCCAGCGACGTGCTGATCAGGCTGAGCAGGGCGTTCGAAATCTTCAAGACAACGTTGACACCTTGATCATCATCCCGAACGATCGGTTGCTTTCGGTCGTGCAGAAACAAACCTCGATCGTCGACGCGTTTCGCATGGCAGACGACATCCTGCGCCAGGGTGTTCAGGGAATCACCGACCTGATCACGGTGCCAGGGATGGTCAATCTCGACTTCGCCGACGTTCGCACGATCATGCGCGACGCTGGCTCCGCGTTGATGGGCATCGGGACCGCGTCCGGCGAGAACCGCGCGGCCGAGGCCGCGCGGGCAGCCGTGTCATCGCCGCTGCTCGAAGCATCGGTCGAGGGCGCTACCGGGATCCTTCTGAACATCACCGGCGGATCTGACATCGGGCTCTTTGAGGTGAACGAGGCGGCCGAGGTCGTGACGGGCGCGGCGGATCGAAACGCGAACGTAATCTTTGGCGCCGTCATCGACGACACCGGTGGTGACGAGGTTCGCGTCACCGTCATCGCGACCGGTTTCGATGCTCGCTACAGGCGCGAGCGCAGCACTCGAGAACGCAGCGACCGCACGGAGCGGACAGGCGCCCGGCCCGCGGGTAAGCGCCGCGAGCGCGCCGACCAGGAGTCAGGTGGTCAGAGCGGCGGCTTCGAGATCCCGTCCGAGGTCCTCGAGGTTCCGTCGTTCCTGCGCGACGGCGAGTAGGCCGCGACCGTCGGCTGCGCCCTTTTCGGAACCTGAGCGCCCGCTAGCTCACATACGATTCGCTCTCCGTGAGCGATCTTCGTCGAACGCCGCTGTTTGAGCGACACGACCGCATCGGCGCTCGGTTCGTCCCGTTCGCGGGCTGGCAGCTACCCGTCCAGTTCACCTCGATCGTCGAGGAACATCGCGCTGTCCGCAGCTCGGCCGGCGTGTTCGACGTTTCACACATGGGGCGATTCGAATTCGCCAGCACGGACGCGCACGCCCATCTACAGGGGTTGCTGAGCAACGACCTCGATCGAATTGCTGCCGGCGAAGCTCAGTACACGCTGCTCACGAACGAGAGCGGTGGCGTCGTCGACGACCTCATCGCTTACCGCCGCTCGGACGACACGTATCTGCTCGTCGTCAACGCCGCGAACTGCGAGGCGGATCTAGCCCGCCTCGGCCCGGGAGTCGATCTCACCGACGACTCGGCGATGCTCGCCGTGCAGGGGCCCGGAGCTCTCGCCGCGCTAGAGGTCGAGATCGAGGCGTTCAGGTGGGCGGAAGGTCAGGTGCTAGGCGTGTCGTGCCTGATTGCCGGCACGGGGTACACCGGGGAGCGGGGGTGCGAGTTGATCTGCGCACGCGACGATGTCGGTCTCCTGTGGGACACGATTCTCGAACGCGGTCTTGTGCCTTGTGGCCTCGGCGCGCGCGACACACTGCGACTTGAGGTCTGTTACCCGCTACACGGCCAAGACATCTCGGCCGAGCGCGACCCGTACTCGGCCGGACTCGGTTGGGCGGTCGCGCCACACAAGGAGTTCGTCGGTTCTCCCGCGCTTGCCGCCGTTCGCGAGAGCGGGCCTCGCGAGAAGCTAGTTGCCTTCGTCATGCGCGACAAGGGACTGCCCCGAGCCGGTATGGCGCTGATAGGCGGTGGCGTGGTCACGTCAGGGGCGTACTCACCGACGCTTGAGTTGGGCATCGGTCTCGCATATGTAGCTGCTGAATGTGCCGAGCCAGGGCACGAGCTCGTTGTCGATATTCGAGGCCGCCACCGGCGCGGCGTCATCGTCGAGAAACCGATCTACCGGCCAGGAGAGGAGTACTGAATGTCCGAGAGCTACCCGACCGATCTCTACTACAACCGAGAGCACGACTGGGCCAGGGTCGCGCAGGGCGAGGCGACACTCGGCATCACGTGGCATGCGCAGGATGCACTTGGCGAGGTCGTACATTTCGAGCCGCCCGAAGCCGGCGCTCAGATCGCTGCGGGCGGAAGTTACGGCGAGGTGGAGTCGGTCAAGGCGGTCTCCGACCTCATCTCGCCGCTTTCGGGCGAGATCCTCGAAGTGAACCCGGCGGTCGTCGATGCTCCTGAGTTGATCAACGCAGAGCCATACGCGGGTGGCTGGCTCGTGCGCATCCGACTTTCAAACGACGCCGAGGTCGACGAGCTGCTCGGCGCGGCCGCCTACGAAGCGTGGGTTGCCGAGCAGTGAGCTTCCTCTCGCTTACTCCCGAGGATCAGCAAACGATGTTCGATGCGATCGGGATCGAGAGCTTCGAAGAGCTCCTCGCCGATATTCCCCAAGCGGTGCGATTGGATCGCCCTCTCGATCTCGAGCCGGCTTTGTCGGAGTCTGAGCTCGTCGATCATCTCGCACAGCTCGCGTCGCGGAACGTCGATGTCAACCGCGAGCTGAGCTTCCTGGGAGCCGGCGTGTACGACCACTACGTTCCGGCCATCGTCGACGCCGTCCTCGAGCGAGGCGAGCTGCTCACTGCGTACACGCCTTACCAGCCGGAGATGAGCCAGGGCGTACTTCAGGCGATCTTCGAATACCAAACGGCAATCTGCGAACTCACAGGACTCGACGTCTCGAATGCCTCGGGGTACGACGGACACACGGTGGCCGCCGATGCGTGTTTTCTCGCGAAGAGCGCGACGGGCCGTTCCAAGGTCGTGGTCGCCGAAACTCTCAACCCCCAGACACGGGAGGTCATCGCGACGTTTGCGCCGGGCTTCGGTCTCGAGGTCGTTGAGGTGCCGCACACAGATGGCGTTACTGATCCGTCGGCGATGGAGGAGGCGGCCGCCGGTGCGGCGGCGGTCATCTTCCAGCAGCCGAACTTCTTCGGCTGCCTCGAGCCGGCCCCCGAGCTCGCCGCAGCCGCGTCCGCGGCGGGAGCGCTGCCGGTTGCGCACGTCGACCTCCTGTCGCTCGGGGTGCTCGAGGCTCCAGGCGCGTACGGTTGCGCAGTCGCGATCGGAGAGGGCCAGTCTGCCGGAAACACCCTGTCCTTCGGCGGCCCTCACTATGGCTTCCTTTCCGCGAGAGAGGAGTTCCTGCGCCGGATGCCGGGCCGAATCGTTGGTGAGACCGTTGACGTTGATGGCAAGCGTGCATACGTGTTGGCGCTGCAGACGCGTGAGCAGCACATTCGGCGCGAGAAGGCGACCTCGAACATCACGACGAATCAGACGCTGCTCGCGCTGGCCGGGCTCGTCTACCTGAGCTGGCTCGGCCCACAGGGACTGCGGGAGGTCGGCGAGATCTCGATGGCGCTCGCCGAGCATGCGAAGGCCACGATTGGCCCCTCGCCGGCGTTCGACCGACCGACGTTCAGGGAATTTGCGGTTCGGTGCCGCCGGCCGTCGCGTGACGTTGTGCGCGACGCCCGTGCGCTCGGCGTGCATCCTGGGTATGCGCTCGGGCGCGAATACGAAGACATGGACGACATGCTGCTGATCGCGCTCACGGAGCGGCGTACTGTCGAGGAGATCGATCGACTGGCGGCGATCCTGCACGAGGTCGGCGCATGAGATTGGTCTACGAGAAGTCGCGTGCCGGCCGCCGCGCCGGTCGGCTGCCAAATCCGGATGTCGAACGAGTCGACGTGCCGGCGGCGCTCCGGCGTCAGGCTCCCGCGCGTCTTCCCGAGCTCGCAGAGCCCGACCTCGTACGCCACTTCACCGAGCTGTCGACGCGGAACTTCGGTATCGACACGGGTTTCTATCCCCTGGGCTCGTGCACGATGAAGCACAACCCGCGTGCCAACGAGCGCGTCGTGAACCTGCCCGGATTTCGGGATCTTCATCCGTATCAGGAGGAGGACGGATCCCAAGGCGCTCTCGAGGTCATGTGGCGACTGCAGGAGATCCTCAAGGAGGTCACCGGTCTGCACGAGGTCACACTGCAGCCAGCGGCCGGATCGCAGGGCGAGCTGACTGGGCTTCTACTGATCAAGGCGCTCCTGGACGCCGCGGGAGAGCGCCAACGAGTCGAGGTGCTGGCTCCCGATACGGCGCATGGAACGAACCCAGCCAGCGTGACGATGGCCGGACTCGAGCTCGTTGATGTCAAGACCGACGAGCGCGGCAATGTCGATGTCGCAGATCTCGAGTCCAAGCTCTCCGACCGTACAGCGGCGCTGATGCTGACGAACCCGTCGACCCTTGGACTCTTCGAAGAGGGGATCACGGAGCTAACGGAGGCCGTCCACAGCGCGGGCGGCTATTGCTACTACGACGGAGCGAACCTCAACGCTGTCTGCGGTATCTCGCGACCCGGCGACATGGGGTTCGACGTTGTGCACATCAACCTGCACAAGACGTTCAGCCAGCCGCACGGTGGAGGTGGCCCCGGCGGCGGCCCGGTCGCCGTTCGCGACGAGCTTGCGCCATATCTACCCGTCCCCGTCGTGGCTCGAGCCGGGGATCGGTTCGTCTTCGACGCGGATCGACCGGCGTCGATCGGTCGGGTTCGCGGCTTCGGCGGGCCGTTCGGTGTCTTCGTGCGCTCGTACGCGTTTATTCGCCGCTACGGTCCCGCTCTCCGAGAGATGTCCGAGGTGGCGGTGCTCAATGCCAACTACCTCATGGCACGGCTGCGTGAGGCGTACGACGTGCCCTACGAGCGTGCGTGCATGCACGAGTTCGTTGCGTCAGCTCGCACGTTGAAGAAGGAGCAGGGGATCACCGCGCTTGACGTCGCCAAACGATTGATGGACTACGGGTTCCATCCGCCGACGGTGTACTTTCCGCTTGTGGTGCCGGAAGCTCTCATGATCGAACCGACGGAGACCGAGGCGAAGGAGACGCTCGACGAGTTCGTCGACGCGATGCTTGCGATCGCCGAAGAGGCCAAGAGCTCTCCAGACCTGCTTAGGGCAGCACCGAACTCGCGCCCCGTCCGCCGGCTTGATGAAGTCCGGGCCACGAAGCACCCGGTGCTTCGGTACCGATTCGACGACCATCCGAGTAGCGAGTAGGAGTGGAGAGCGCGAGCACCCTCGACGATCTGCTCGGCCGCGGCGCGCCCGACGCAGCAGCGCTGATCACACCCGAGGATGGCTCGCAGCTCAGGCGTGACCAGCTCGTCGACGAGGTCGAGGAGCTCGCGCGTACGTTCGCGGCGGCCGGGGTCGATCAGGGAGACCGGGTCGCATTCGTCCTGCAAAACGGTCCGGAGTGTGTAAAGAGCCTGCTCGCGATCGCGAGTCTCGGGGCAGCGGTGGCTCCCCTCAATCCGGCTTACACGAGCGAGGAGTACGCCTTCTACATCGGTGACATCGCGCCGAGACTCGTTGTCGTAGCGGCCGGAGAGGGTGAGGCGGCGCGGGCTGCCGTGCCGGAGGGGATAGCCGTCGCCGATGCTTCGGCCGGCGAGGACGGGCGCATGGAGCTGAGCGTTGCTGGATCTCGGCTCCGGCCAGGTTCCGCAAGGACGACCGCCGACCCGGACGACATCGGGTTGATCCTCCACACGAGTGGCACGACGAGTCGTCCGAAGCAAGTGCCGTTACTGCAGCGAAACCTCGTGGCATCGGCCGAGACCATTGCGAGCTTCTACGCGCTCGGCCCCGACGACGTGTCGCTGTGTGTGATGCCGCTCTTCCACATCCATGGTCTGGTTGCCTCGACGCTCGCCGCGCTCGCGGCCGGCGGCTCGGTCGTGGCACCCCGCCGCATCGCGCCGCGCCGCGTATGGCAGCAGCTGGCTGACCACGGGGTTACGTGGTTCTCAGCCGGGCCCACCCTTCATCACATGTTGCTCGATCGCGCGAGCGACGCCGGTGCGCCTTCGACTCTCAGGTTTACGCGCTCGTGCAGCTCCGCTTTGAGCGCGGATCTGTTCAGGCGAGCGGAAGAGACGTACGGCGTGCCGATGCTCGAGGCGTACGGGATGACCGAGGCCAGCCACCAGATGTCCTCGAATCCGCTCCCGCCCGGCGAGCGCCTGGTCGGCTCGGTGGGCGTCGCGACGGGCACAGAGATCGGCATCGTCGACGGAGACAAGCGTTTCCTTGAGGCGGGTGAGGCCGGCGAGGTCTGCATCCGCGGACCGGGCGTGACGCCGGGTTACCTGGCGAATCCCGACGCGAACGTCGATGCATTTTTCGACGGCTGGTTCAGGACTGGGGACCGAGGCACCCTTGACCGCAGCGGATACCTTCGACTCGTCGGGCGGCTGAAGGAGATGATTCTGCGTGGCGGCGAGAACATCTCGCCACTCGAGATCGAGGACGTGTTGCTGTCACATCCTGCGGTCGCCGAGGCGGTGGTGTTCGGCGTGCCTGACGAGAAGTACGGGGAGGTCGTCGCCGCGGCAGTGGCGCTGGCCGACGACGCTACTGAGGAGGAGCTCACGGCTCACAGCCGTGCCCACCTCGCGGCCTTCAAGGTTCCGGCTGCGATTCACGTTCTCGACGAGATTCCACGTACGCCCACCGGCAAGGTCCAGCGGCGGCGCATAGCGGAGGTCATCTACCCGCCCGTCGACGACGCGGGCGCCTAGCGTGCGCTTCGCAGTCGTCGGGGCCGGCGCAATCGGCGCGTACGCGGGTGCAGCGCTCGCGCGCGGCGGCGCCGACGTGGTTCTGATCGCGCGTGGGCCTCATCTGAAGGCGATGCAAGAACGCGGAGTCGAGGTACGCAGCCCGCGCGGGGACTTCGTCGCGCAGCCAGAGGCGACGGACAGCCTGGCCGCGATCGAGGGAGCTGACGTCGTCTTCGTGACGCTAAAGGCGTACAGCCTGCCGACGTTGATGCCGCAGATCGTCGAGCACCTGTCGCCTGAGGCGACGGTTATGGCCGGGCAGAACGGCATTCCGTGGTGGTATTTCGAAAGCCATGGCGGTCCACTCGACGGTCGTTACTTGGAGAGCGTCGACCCAGGAGGCGTGATCCAGACGAGTCTTGGCTCGGGGCGAACCGTTGGCTCCGTGGTCTACCCGGCGGCAGAGATCGTGGAGCCAGGCGTGATCCGGCACGTCGAGGGCACGCGGTTCACGATCGGAGAGCCAGACCGGAGCCGAAGCGGTCGCCTCGAGCGCATCTCGGAGGCATTCGTGGCGGGCGGCTTGAAGTGCCCGATCGAGGAGGACTTGCGCGGACAGATCTGGCTGAAGCTCCTTGGCAACGCATCGTTCAACCCTGTTTCGGCTCTGACCGGCGCGACGCTCGGACAGCTCGGCGAGCTGCCCGAGATGGTCGAGTTACTTCGGGCGATGATGGAGGAGATGGCCGCGATTGCAGGTGCGCTTGGCGTCGACATGCCGGTCGGGATCGATCGTCGACTCGAGCGCGGCCTGGCAGTCGGCGATCACAAGACGTCGATGCTGCAAGACCTTGAGGCGCACAAGCCGCTCGAGTACGCCTGCATGTCGGGCGCTGTCGTCGAGCTCGCGGAGCTGCTCGACATTCCGGCGCCCCACACGATGACGGTGAATGCTGCGGCCGCTGTGCTCGATCGCGTGACGCAACACGCACAGGCGGCGTAACCGGCCCGAGATCCAGGAGCCGTGGGCCGGGCCGGTCAACCTGTCCTATGTCGTCTGCGGTCGCGGCGCTTCGACGGCCGCTGGTGCGGGGCCCTCGATCCCTATTCTCGGGAGCCACCGGAGCTTGCTCGGCAGGTACCAGCTCCAGCGACCGAGCAGCTGCATCGCCCCCGCGATTGGACTCGCGGCGCGGAGGGTTGTTCCCTGACCGGGCGGCGCGCGAGGGTACGGGAATCCCTACGCCTAGATCTTCGAGGCGACGACCTGCTGAGCGGCCAGCTGTCCGCACGCCGCGTCGATTGCGCGCCCGCGCGTGAGCCTGGTTGTCGTGCGGATGCCGGCGCCGCGGAGCACCTCTTGAAATGCTTCGATCCGCCCTGGTGAAGATCCTTGATAAGGCCCTGTCGGGTTGTAGGGGATCAGGTTCACCTTGAACGCCTTGCGGTCGAGCAGCGCCGCGAGCTGCTCGGCGTCGCGGTCGGTGTCGTTGACGCCGGCCAGCATCACGTACTCGATGAACACCTTCTGGCGGCGCCGTTCGACATCGAGGCGGCACGCAGCAAGAACGTCGGCCAGCGGGTAAAGATCGTTGCTCGGCACGAGTTCGGTGCGTAGTCGATCGTTTGGCGCGTGGAGCGAGAGGGCAAGTCTTACCCGTGACGTGGCCGTCTCGGTGAAGCGCCTCATGCCTGGGAGCCAGCCGACCGTCGAGACCGTGGTCCGGCGTGGCGTGATGCCGACATCTGGGAGCCGGTCGCATGCGGCCAAGACCGCATCGAGGTTGAGCATGGGCTCGCCCATGCCCATGAACACGGCGTGGTCCAACTGCTCGTATCGCCGGAAGTGGAGGGCCTGGTCGACGATCTCGTCGGCGCTCAGATTGCGCCGAAACTGCATCGCACCGGTCGCACAGAAGGTGCACGCAAGCGGGCAGCCCGACTGGCTGGACAGGCACACGGAGCGGCGACCGTCACGAAAGCGCATCAGCACTGTTTCGATTGGGTGTCCGTCTCTGGTGCGAAAGAGTGCTTTGTCCGTACCGTCGTCGGCTCGGGACTCGTGGATGAGCTCGAGTGTCGAGATGGGGAGTCGGACGGAAAGCGTGGCCCGGAGACCCGCGGGAAGGTTCGTCATCTCGTCGTAGCCAGTGGCGCCACGAGCGAGCCACTCCCAGATCTGCCGCTCACGATAGGGAGGCTGCCCCTCTTGCGAGAGAAGTGTGGCTAGCGCTTCGCTGTCCACGGGGTCCCCGGGCTGCTCAAGTGGGCATGTGGTGCGGCGCTCGCCTTCTCGTGTTCCGCGTCGTCGCGATCGCCAGCGATGAAGAAGGCCGTCGCGAGGGCGACGTAGGCGAGTAGGAGCACGAACCCGCGACAGGTGCTGGATCGGCCGCCGAAGAGGATGATTGCGGCGAAGAGCGTGGCTCCGCCCATGGCCGCGATCTCGATCGGGCGGAAGCTGAGAGCGAGCGGGTCGATCGCCCACGAGAAAATGGCCACAGCCGGGATGAGAAAGACGGCCACCTGCGCGCTCGAGGCCATCGCAATCTCGCCGGCGAGTTTGATGTTACCGCGGGCCGCGACGACCACGGCGCCGCCGTGTTCGGCAGCATTGCCCACGATGGCGACGATGACGATCGCGATGAAGAATTCGCTCAGACCGGCCGCCTCTGCGAAGGCCTCGAGCTCACCGACGAGGATCTCGGCGACCCATACGGTGACGGCGGTTGCGCCGCCGAGTACGACGAGCGAGCGACGAAGCGACCACGCGCCCATCATCTCGGGGTCGTCACTCACATGATGGAGCGCTCGATGGCGACGGAGCGAGAACCACGTGACGGCGACATAGACAAGGAGCAGGACGATCGCGACCGGAAGCGAGATCACGGCGAGCGAATGCCTGTCGGGATCGCCGGTGAATCCGGGGATCGACGGGATGAGAAGCAGTGCGGTCGCGAACAGCACGAGCCCCATGGAGACCAGACTCGAGAGGCGGTCCAGCCTGCCGCGTCCGCCAACCGCGAGCGCTGCGCCCAACACGAGCAGGATGTTGCCGATGACGCTGCCGACGAGCGAACCGCGCACGACATCGGTGAGCCCCGCGCTGACGGCGAACAAGGCGATGATCAGCTCCGGCGCGTTGCCGAAGCTCGCGTTCAGGAAGCCGCCGATGCCGGGCCCCGTGTGGTGTGAGGCGTGTTCAGTCGATTCCCCGATGAGCCACGCGAGGGGTATCAGCGCAGCGGAGGCGAGTATGAACATCGGCACCGAGCCGACGTTCAAGAAGCTTAAGACGATGGTGATCGGCGCCAGAAGCAGCGCGATCGTCAGGATTCGGCGAGTCACGACAGCTGAGCGTACCGACTGCCGCTGCAGTCTCTGAGTCAGGCTTGCCGGGCGCCGGGGTGCTCGCCGAATCGCGACCGTTCGGTGACCGGCCCGTTCTGTGCGCCCATTCCGACTACCGGCTGGCGCGCCCGATGTCAAGTCTTGCGGACTGACGAATCGTCACGCACAATCGAGCGAGATGGAGCAGCGAGCCGTGGCCGACAGGCGGTTACCACTTCGCCCCCAGGACGAGACCGAGTGTCGTCGTTGCGCCGTGTTCTGCGACAAGGTCGTGTATCCATCGCGATGCATCGAGCAGGCGTGTCCGTTCGTCTATGCGTACGAGGAATGGGGCCGTACGTACATCGGCTGCATGAACAAGGTGTACGACGTCGAGATCGATCTCGAGCTGCTCAACGAGAGTCTCGGCAACAACGGTGGTTTCGGTGCTGTGCGCGCGAAGCGGCGACCACTGCCGATGTGTGGCGCCGAGGTCTCTCAGTGCTACGAGAAGCGCGCGAACGAGCTTGACTGCGTGAACCCCGAATTTCATGAGCTCCCGAAGGGCAAACCTGCGTTTCGAGTGATCGCACGCTCGCCCGTCGTCTCAGGTGACGGCGAGGGCGTGAGCGAGTAGCGGACGGAGGCTCGCAATCCCCGCTGACGCGCCTGCGAGCAGGCTGTGTTCGTTTCGTCGCGGGCGGGTCGTCAGGCGGCCGGTAGCTCTATCACGAAGCAGGCGCCGCCCGCCGGAGCGTCGGTCACCCAGATGCGACCGTTCATTCGGTTGACGAGCTCGTGGCAGAGCCACAGTCCCAGTCCCGATCCCGACGCGGGTGAGTCGAGCCGGCGGAACTTCTCGAAGATCGCGTTCTCCTGGTGCGGCGGAATGCCGGGGCCGTCGTCGACGATCTCAACTCGAACGACGTCTTCGAGTCGTCGCGTGGTGACGTCGACGGAGCCATCGGCGTGTTTGACCGCGTTGTCGATGAGGTTGTCGATCACCTGGCGCAACCGATCCGGATCGCTTTGCGCGGTTGTATCTCCGCTCGCTTGGTGGTCGATCGAGCGGGACCTCGGTGCTGTCGTCTGCGCCGCGTAGGCTGCGTCCGCCACGACGTCTGCGACGACGGTGTCGGTGAGCTGGATCGGGAGCTGGCCCGCGTCGATCTTGGCAGCAGCGACGATGTCGTCGACCAGTCGTGCCAGCCGCTCCGCCTCGGTTGCCAGCAGCCGGACGAGGGCACGTTGCTTGTCCCGCGGCAGCTGGTCACCTCCACGCTCGAGACCGGCGGCGGCTGCGACGATCGTGCTGAGCGGCGTTCGCAGCTCGTGGGCGAGCATCGCCAGGGCGTCGGTTTCTTGCTCCGCCATTGAGCGAGTGTACGACGCTACCAATTGCGGCGGGCGAGGCTCCGTAGCTTCGACACCTCGGCGGCATCGGCGCCCTTGCCAGCGGCGCCGGGTGTTTCGAGAATCGCGGGCATTCCGGCGAACGCGTCGTTCGTGAGGAACGCGGACAATCGCTCGCCGATCTCCCCGTCCAGCAGATTGGCGTGCCGATCTCGATTCGAACCAAGACCGGCGAGGGCGTCGTTGACGTGCAGACAGCGCAGGCGATCGAGTCCAAACGAGGTGTCGACTTCCTGAGCGAGGCGTTCCACGGTGTCGGGGTCACCGACATCGATTCCCGAGACCCACAGGTGGCACGAGTCCAGACAGACGCCAAGTCGTGGGGGTCGATCGAGTCGGTGGACAATCGTCGCGAGCTCGGAGAGTGACCGCCCGATCGTGCCGCCAGCGCCGGCGGAGTTCTCGAGCAGCAGCCACGTTGGCCCGTCGCAGCCCGTCAACGCGTCGCTCAGCGCCTCGCACACCCGAGGAAGCGCGGCGTCGAGCCCCACGCCTAGGTGCGATCCGACGTGAACGACGACCGCGTCAGCCTCGATCGCGGTGGCCACGTCGACTGTGTTGAGCAGGGCTGTGCGGCTCTTGGCCCAGATATCTGGATCGGGGCTGGCGAGGTTGATCAGGTAGAGGGCGTGACAGACGACTGCGTCGATTCGCTGCTTGATCCGGTCGTCGCGAAACCGCGCGAGCGCCTCCGGTTTATGATCGGTCGGTCGCCAGGCACGAGGGCTCTGGGTGAACAACTGCAGCGCGTCCGCGTCGATCTCCCGTGCGCGTTCGGTCGCGCGGTAGATGCCGCCGCTACTCGAGACGTGGGCGCCGGCGATCACTAACTGGTGGCTGCTCGCGATCGCCTGCGTTGCCTACTTGGCGTTCGTATCGAAGGTGACTGTTGTTGCTGGGGTCGCGACCGCGACCGAGGCGTAGAGAGGTCACTTCGATTTGAAAATGTGAACCAGCCGCTCGGCCTGGTCCTGCTTCACGCCGGCGAAGCTGAAGTGCATTTCCGCCGTATCGAGCAGGGTGTGCTCTCCCCGCTCCGCCTGTGTGTCAAAACCGGCTTCCATCCGAACCCGTACCTTCTCGAGCGGGAGGTCCTCGGTGCGTGCGATGCGCTCCATCATGAGGACGGCGCAGCCTGTGATACCCGAGATGAAGTACTCACCAGCGTTCGGCGCTTCGCCGGGCCCGTAGTACGGATCGCGGTTCGCGTCATCGATGACGAAGTTGTTCTCGCGGACTTTTTGCAACGCTCGTCCTGGCATCCCGGAGGAGTAGGTCTCAGCCTCGAACATGAAGAAGCGGTCGTCGGTCACGGCGTGTCTCCCTGTTTCGACAGTAACGGTCGGCTAGCCGCCAAGATGAGCGCTCAGCGGCCGGGTGTCTAGGTCGAGCCTAGCGACACAGCCACTACGATGACCGGCGTGGGTCGACGAGTCCGCTTCGCACCGAGCCCGACTGGGTTCCTTCACATTGGCGGCGTGAGAACAGCTCTGTTCAACTGGCTGTTTGCACGCAACGATGGTGGCGAGTTCTGCATCCGCATCGAGAACACAGACACGGGGCGTGAGGTCGCCGAGGCTAGCGAACAGATCCTGCGCTCGCTCGACTGGCTCGGGCTCGACTGGGACGGCGAGCCGACGTTCCAGCTCGACAACGCCGCCGACCATGAGGTGGCCGCACGCATGCTGCTCGATTCTGGCGCTGCTTATCTCGATGACGGCGCGGTGCGACTGCGGGTGCCTGACGATGGTCTGACGGGCTGGGACGATCTCGTCAAGGGGCCGATCGAGGTCGCCAACGCGGATATCGAAGATTTCGTGCTCGTTCGTTCGGACGGCCGACCTACGTACAACTTCGCTGCGCCGGTCGACGACGCGAACAGCGGGATCACCCACGTCATTCGTGGCGATGATCACGTCTCGAACACGCCGAAGCAGGTGCTCGTGCTTCGCTCGCTCGGCCATGAGCTGCCCGCGTTCGCACATGTGCCGAACGTCCTCGGCACGGATGGCAAGAAGCTGTCGAAGCGGCACGGCGCGGTGTCGATCGAGGAGTTCCGAGAGAACGGCTACCTGCCCGCGGCGATGATGAACTACCTCTCTCTGCTCGGCTGGAGCCTCGACGACAAGACGACGGTCATGTCACGGGAACAGCTCGTCGGCGGGTTCTCGCTCGATCGCGTCGGCACAAGCCCTGCAACGTTCGACTACGAGAAGCTTCTGTGGCTCAACGGTGTGCACCTTCGGGAGCTCGCACCCCGGGCGTATGCAGTCGCGCTCCTCGCATACCTCGACGAGCAGGGGTTCGACGGCGACGAAGCGACCGTGCGGGCGAGCGTGCCGCTCGTCCACGAGAAGATCGCCACGCTCGGCGAGTATCCGGCGTTCTGCCGATTTCTGTTCGCAGATCCGGAGCCGGATTCGGAGCAACTGGCGGACACGGGAGGCGTTCTGGCCGCCGCCGTGCAGGCGCTAGAGGGCGCCGATCCGTTCGACGCCGAACAGATCGAGGCCGCGCTGAGGGTCATGTGCGAGACGCTTGAGCTCAAGCCGCGCAAGGCGTTTCAGCCCGTTCGCATCGCGATCACTGGCTCGAAGGTCTCTCCCGGGCTATTCGAATCGCTGGAGCTGCTCGGTCGTCAAGAGTCCGTCGCGCGAATCGAGCGAGCTATGGCGCTCGCCTGAATGCCCGTCGCGCCGCGTCCGTCCGCGGCGTTCGCACGGGGTGCGTCTGGTCTAGCCGACGACGACGCGGTATACCGAGATTTCGGTCACCCGTCCGCTCTGCAACTCGAAGCTTGTTGCCTTGGCGCCGCCCTTGCGCGGCCGCCCCATGCTGCAGATGGTCCACGCGCCCTTCCCGCACCGGATCTTCGGATGCAGTTTGCGCAGCAGCGCTTTCGGAGTGCCGACGCCGGCGCCCTTGCGCGTGCGTTCGAAGACGCGCGTTGTTCGTACGGCCGTGACGACATTGCCGTCCTCGAACTCGATCTCGAGACCGTTGTACTCCCAGATGTCGATGATGAGCCCCGAAACGAAGCTTGTCGTGCGGATTACTCGTTTCGGCTCGGGGAGCTTGTCAAAGAGCACCGGTTGGCTCACGCCCAGCCGCACCTTCCCGATGCGTTTCTGTGGCACGACCCGGGCCCCCGCCGCCATTGGCAGCAGCAGCGAGACCGCGAGGGCCGCGACCGCAAGAATCATGATGCGCCGCACGATCTCAGGGTAGTCGCGTGCGCTGGGATTGCCAGTCCGACGCCGCGGTTCTTCACAATCTCTCAACATGGCCGGGCGAAGGATCCCTCGATCGAGTGAAGCAGCGTTGAGCGTCGCATTCGGCCGAGTCCGAACCAGACCGGCGCGCGGAGTCGTAGCGCGTGCGATCGGTGTGGCGGCCGTGCTCCTGTCAGCCTCAGCGGGTTTACCCGGCGCGGGAACGGCGGCCGTCAGGCCCAACGATGACCGCCTCGTCGACTCCGTTACCGGCTTGAGCGTACGGGTGCCCGACGACTGGCGCGGGTCGTTGTCGGGTCTTCGCTTGCCGCGCGCGACGGTCGACCGGCTTCGGCTCTCGACGTATGAGATAGAGACCTCTCCGCTACCAGCGCGGTGCCCGACTCAGGAGCTGATCCGTCGAATGCCCGCCGACGGCGCTCTCGTCTGGGTCATGGAACGACTCACGCCGTCACGTGCTCTCCTGCGATCGCTGCCACCACGACCGCCCCGGTACACACTCACGCGACGGGAAACACGCGGCTGCTTTCGCGGCGCCTACCGCTGGCGTTTCCGGACCGGCGGAAGGGCCATCACGGTCGTCGCGCTCCTCGCCAGTGCGGTCACGCCGACGACCCGCCAGCGGACCGCGGATGCGATAGCCAGCCTCAGAGTCGAGCCGGTCGTCGTCGGTCGCTCGCGCCAGGGGCGTCCCATCAAGCTGATCGCGGCCGGAAGCGCACGTGGCGGGCCGCGCATCCTCGTTGTCGGCTGCATCCACGGCGACGAGTGCGCAGCCGCGGCCGTTGTCAACCGGCTCCGAGCTGCGCCGTCGCCGTCGTCCGATCTGTGGCTGATGCCGACGCTCAACCCCGACGGCCGTGCGACGCGCCAGCGACAAAACAGTGCTGGAGTCGATCTCAATCGCAACTTTCCCCGGACCTGGGAGCGGGTCGGTTCCAGGGGTGACCGGTACTACCCGGGACCGGGGCCCGCCTCGGAGCGGGAGACGCGAGTCGGGATGCACGTTGTTCGCCGCCTCCGCCCTGACATCACGATCTGGTTCCACCAGCCGGAGATCAACGTTCGCGCCGGCGGAGGCAGTGAGCGGGCGGCGAGGGCCTACGCGCGTCTCGTCGGTCTGCCCTACCTGCCCCTGCCCGTGCCGCCTGGCGCCGCCACCGCGTGGCAGACCAGAACGATCAAGGGCTCGCAGGCGTTCGTCGTGGAGTTGCCCGCGGGGCCGCTTAGCGCAGATGATGCGGCCCGTCATGTCCGGGCCATCCGTGCCCTCGGCGCTCGATAGCATGCGCCGACCCGCTTGCCCGTCGCCTGAAAGGAGTGTGCCCTCGTGAAGATGCGTGCCGCGGTGTTAGAGGAGTTCGGCAAGCCACTCGTTGTCCAGCAGCTGGACCTAGCCGAGCCTCGACCGGGCGAGGCTCTGGTGCGACTCGTGGCGTGTGGGGTATGCCATACGGACCTATACACGGCGTCGGGTACCGACCCGTCCGGCTACGTGCCGACGGTGCTCGGGCACGAGGGGGCCGGAGTGGTCGAAGCGGTAGGAGACGGCGTGCGAGACGTTGCTCCTGGCGATCATGTCGTGACCCTGTTCTCGCCTCAGTGCCGGGAGTGCCTGCATTGCGAGAGCACGCGCACGAACATCTGTCTGGCGATTCGCGAACAGCAGGGCCAGGGCTACCTCCCGGACGGAACAGCGCGTCTCTCACGCGACGGCGAGCCAATCCGGCACTTCATGGGGACGTCGACGTTTGCGGAGTACGCCGTGCTCCCGGAGATCGCTCTTGCGAAGATAACGCCGGAGGCGCCGCTCGACCGAGCGTGCCTGTTCGCGTGCGGACTAACGACGGGCATCGGTGCTGCGACCAACACTGCGAAGGTTGAGGCGGGCTCGACCTGTGTCATTTTCGGCGCAGGCATGGTTGGTCTTGGTGCGGTCGTCGGGTGCCGCCTCCAGGGAGCGGAGCGCATCATCTGTGTCGACCTCTCCGATGACCGGTTGGAGCTTGCGACGAACCACGGCGCGACGGAGACGATGATCGGCGGCGACGATGCGGTAGCGCGGATCGTGGAGTCGACTGACGGCTTCGGTGCGGACTACACGTTCGAAGCTACCGGCAACGTCGGCGTGATGCGACAGGCCGTCGAGTCGGCGCGGATGGGATGGGGCTTGTGCACTGTCGCTGGGGTAGCCGGCAAGGGGGAGACCCTCGACGTGATCCCGCGATTCCTCATCACAGGCCGGCGCGTCTGCGGCTCGTCGTTCGGTGGCATCAAGGGCCGCGACGAGGTGCCACAGCTCGTCGAGCGTTACCTCGCGGGCGAGATCGACGTCGACTCATTCGTTTCGCACAAGCTCACGCTGGACGACGTCAGCCGCGGGTTCGAGCTGATGGAGGCCCAGGACGGCATCCGCAGCGTGATCGACTTCGCCTAGGAGGTCCCGATGATTATCGATCGCACCGAGCACTCCAACTGGTTGTCGAACGCCTACCTCGTCGCCGATCGCGCGGGCGGGAGCGGCGTGTTGATGGATGGGAACGGCGAGATCGACCCGCTGTTGCGCCGGATCGACGCCGACGACATCACCATCACTCACGTACTGCTGACTCATGAGGACGTCGACCACGTGGTCGACGTGGAGGGGCTGCGGGAGCGGTTCAGTGTGCCGCTGGTCGCGAGCTCGCTGTCGGCTGCGCAGCTGGACTTCGATGTGGACGAGACGATTGAGGACGGCGACACAATCCGGTCGGGCGAGCTCGCGATCCGAGCGATTGCAACGCCCGGTCATTCGCCTGGGCACCTCGCGTTCCTGATCAATGACACCGATTGCTTCACCGCCGATTGTCTCTTCAAGGGCACCGTCGGCGGGACGCGTGGACGGGGCGAGATCTTCGATCGCCACAAGGCCTCGGTCATGGAGCGCCTCATGACGCTGCCGCCCGAGACCCGCATCCATCCGGGGCACTGTGAGCCGTCGACAATCGGCGATGAATACGAGACGAACCCGTTCGTGAGGGCCTGGCGCCAGGCCGACAGCCCGAGCCCCGAACCCTGCAAGGTGCGTGGCGAGGACGCGACGCTGCTGCTCTGGGGACCCGACTACGACGGCACGCACAAGGCGTGGGTCAGGTTCGCGTCGGGCGAAGAGGCCGTTGTCGGAGGCTCACAGGTCGAACGCTCGTGACGATGCTCATTCCTCCTGACGCCATTCTGAGGCTGGCTCGATCGTGAGCGGCGACGCCTGGCTCGATGATCTCGACGCCGCTCTGCTGGCACGCGCCGAGGAAGGAGATCAGGCGGAGGCTGTGATTGCGATCGCTCTGGCCGGTGGTCAAGAGATCGAGATCGACGAGGATGAGCTGAACGGCGCTGTGAAACGTTCTCTGTTTGTCCTCGCCGCTGGAGGGGACCCCTCGCGTGGAATCGACTTGCAGGGGCGGGCGGTGGGGACGATCGCCGAGGATCTCGACAGTCCACTTCGGCGGAAGATCCTGATGGGCGGGCTACAGGATCTTCGTGCCCGTGCCGGTCAACGGGCCGGCGTCGGCGCGGTGGTATCGGAGCTTGAATCCGACGACGAGTTCGCCTGGCGCGCCTTCGCGGCGGCTCGCATGGTCCAACTGCTCGCGCAGGACGGCTAGCCGACGGTCGGCCGCTCGATCGGAAGTGCCAGGGGTGCGTGCCGCACCCCGTCGACGAGGTCGGCAGCAATCTCGCCGATCACGTAGCAGGTGAGGTTCGTGTTGTTCATGACGGTGTCGGGGAAGATGCTCGAGTCGGCGACCATCAGGCCGTCGACCCCGTGCACGCACAGCTCCGGGTCGACAACGGTTCGCGCGTCGCTCGCTGGGCCCATTCGGCACGACCCAACGGGATGCTGCGCCGTTTGCAGGCGGTTGAGCACGATGTCGCGAGGATCTTCATGCGCCGTGAGCTCGCGTGCGCCATGCCTTGCGAGCGCTGGACGCGTGAGCGCTTCGCGGAAGAACTCCCACGCGTGCTCGAAGCGCTCGAGGTCTCGCTCGACGGAGCCATAGCGATGGTCGATGCGGGGCGCGGCACTCGGGTCGGAGCTCTTTGCAGTCACATACCCCTCGGCTTCCTGCCGGCTCAAGCAGACGATGAAGGCCGCCGTCCCGTCTTCCTCGTCAAGGGGACCGGGAAAGGCATGCCACTCCGGCTCGCCGAGCCGTCCGATTGTGCCGCGGCAGCT